>JAPLOT010000251.1 GCA_026400595.1 Alphaproteobacteria bacterium
TGCTATCGCTGGCGGCGATCTCGATGATCCCGACTCGGCCGTGTCCAAGCGCGTGTCGTCGAAGAAAGCGACATCATCGCACTCCTGCCGCCCGACGTCGCAATAGACAAAGTGCACAGGCCCCATGAACATGTGGCCTAGGAGATCATTCTGCTGGAAGGCCCCTGCTACGTCTTTCTGCCCCGCCATCGCGCCACGCGCCTGTCGATCGGAGAGTTCTGGCGCGAGGGCGGCGAAGCGAAGCTCGAAGACCACAAGCTGGACAAATACCTGCGGCGGTTGTCTCAGAAGTCGAAGAGTTCCATTCCCATCGTATTCAACGAACGTGAGCGTTACACTCCACGGAAGCCGACTTTGGCCTCGAACAAGCCGCCATAAACACCATGGCGCGTTGTTTGGTCGGCCCCTGCCAGCATCTTCGGCATTCGTGCAATGTCTGGTCTTTCACGACATCCCCAGCACCTGAGGCGTCGGCGCACCTGCAGACAATGTCAGACAAAGGACGATCTTGGAATGTCCTTCAGGCCAGTCGCGGAATTCGGCCACCCGCCTGAAGCCGGATTTCTCGTACAATGCCGGTGCCTGGAAGTCATGACTGGTCACCCAAATTCTCTGAACACCGCGAGTCTTCGACTCCTTTACAAACGCGCTCAGCAGATCCCGCGCATGACCACGTCCACGATAGGCCTCGTCAACCCACATCTGCCTGATCTCGGATGTGCCCGCCCAGGAGTAGCCCATGGCAGCACCAACGATGCGACCTTCGACATCACGCATCACGAAGCCCAGTGCTCGACCGTCGTTCCGACCTATGGTGCGCTGGTTGCTCTCATAGAGGCGGTCCTCGATCGCTTCTGCCTCAATTCGAGAATAGTCGTGACAGGCCTCGATACATGCTGTCATGGCGCAGTCCCGGTCAGCAACATTCTGTAAGCGAAGAGAGCATCGCATGCCCGTTGGCTTTGCCGTCTTGAGCATTCTGAAACAACTTTAGGGGAAGTCTCGACGAAGGCTGAGCGTCGAAGAAAAATTGGCGCTCCCTGCGGGAATCGAACCCGCCTTTGCAACGTGAGAGGCTGCCGTCCTAACCGATAGACGAAGGGAGCGAGCGCAGGGGTTCTATAATGTCCCACCAGCCCAGTTGCAAGCCTTACGGACGCATTCCGATGCGGGCCTCCACCCGCCGCCTGCGGAGGTCGACGACGACGATGCCCTCGCTCGTGATTACAGCCATCCGATCACCGTCCAGTTCCACGCCCGAAATGGCCACGCCCGGTTCAAGACCCAGATCGAACACGGCTGCGGCCTCGCTGGCTTTTGGCGTCCGGTTGGTGGCCTTCCAGATGATTCCACCAATCAGGGCAATCAGGAGAAGCACCAGAACGATCCCCATGATATAGACCGTGCGCAGCAGCGCGCGTGTGCCGGGCGTGAGTTCCGGCGCCGCCGCCGGAGCGGTCTGGGGAGTTTCGATTTCGTCTGTCATGTCCATATCCACGCCACATGTTCTACAGGCCGAAGCCAGCGCCTCCGGCCGTCTCGACCGCTTCCTCGCTGAGGCCTTCCCGGATATCAGCCGGTCGCGGTTCCAGAGCCTTATTGCGGAAGGTCAGGTTACTGTCGAGGGCCAGGCGGTCACCGCAGCGCGCCACAAGCTTGTGCCGGGCAACAAGGTGTCAGTCATCGTTCCGTTGGCCGTGGTGGCAGAACCTTTGGGCGAGACCATTCCTCTAGACATTGCCCATGAAGACGCGGATGTGATTGTCATCGACAAGCCTGCAGGTCTGGTGGTCCACCCTGGGGCAGGCAACGCGACGGGAACGCTGGTCAATGCCCTGATTGCCCATTGCGGTGACAGCCTGTCGGGCATCGGCGGGGTGAAGCGGCCGGGAATTGTCCACCGGCTGGACAAGGAAACCAGCGGCTTGCTGGTGGTGGCGAAGACGGACGCCGCCCACCAATCCCTCTCTCAGCAATTTGCCGCCCATGGCCGCGACGGCCGCCTGGAGCGGAGCTATCTGGCCATCGTCTGGGGCGTGCCAGAGCGCAATCAGGGGACGATTTCCGCCAGCCTGGCTCGCAGCACCACCAACCGCCAGAAGATCGCCGTGTCTCGGGCCGCCTTGGCCCGCGAAGCCATTACCCACTACGAGGTGCTTGAGCGCTTCGGCAATCCGCCCGTGGCCAGCCTGGTCCGCTGCCGCCTTGAGACGGGTCGCACCCACCAGATCCGAGTGCATCTGGCGCATATCGGACATCCGCTGTTGGGTGACCCAACCTATGGCGCAGGATTCCGGAGTGCCGCAGCCCGCCTCTCTGACGCGGCAAAGGAAGCTCTCAAGGCATTGAATCGACAAGCTCTTCATGCTGCCATTCTTGGCTTCGAGCATCCCGCCTCGAGGCAGGCCTTGCATTTCGAGAGCCAGTTGCCACATGACATGACGGCGCTTTTGGACGCTCTGCGGGGAACACACACATGATCGTGACAAATTGTAACTGGTCTGGTGTCTTATTTTTGGCGTAGTTTCCTCCTAAGAATCCACCTCCGGGTAAGGAAAGGCTAGAAAATGGCTCAGACAACTTCATTGCCGGCGATTGCCTCCGGTGAGGCGGGCCTTCAGCGCTATCTTCAGGACATCCGGCAGTTTCCGATGCTGCAGCCGGACGAGGAATACATGCTGGCCAAGCGGTGGAAGGAGCACGGCGACCGCGACGCGGCGCACAAGCTCATCACCAGCCATCTCCGCCTCGTGGCCAAGATCGCCATGGGCTACCGCGGCTACGGCCTGCCGATCGGCGAAGTCATTTCCGAAGGCAATGTGGGCCTGATGCAGGCCGTCAAGAAGTTCGAGCCCGACAAGGGCTTCCGGCTGGCCACCTATGCCATGTGGTGGATCAAGGCATCCATCCAGGAATTCGTCCTGCGGTCCTGGTCGCTGGTCAAGATGGGGACCACCGCCAATCAGAAGAAGTTGTTCTTCAACCTGCGCAAGGTGAAGAGCCAGATCGAGGCCCTCGACGACGGTGATCTCCGTCCCGACCAAGTGGCTTTGATTGCGAAGCGCCTGGGCGTTACCGAAGCAGACGTGGTTTCGATGAACCGCCGCCTGTCCGGCGATACCTCGCTCAACGCCCATGTCCGCGAGGACGGGGAAGGCGAGTGGCAGGACTGGCTTGTCGACGAGAGCGACAATCAGGAAGAGGTCTTGGTGCAGAACGAGGAAGCCTCCATGCGCCACAGCCTCCTTACCGATGCTCTGGGCAAGCTCACAGACCGGGAACGCCGAGTCTTCGAAGCCCGGCGCCTGCAGGATGATCCGGCAACGCTGGAAGACCTCTCGCAGGAATTCGGCGTTTCGCGCGAGCGCATCCGGCAAATCGAGGTTCGGGCTTTCGAAAAAGTGCAGAAGGCCGTGAAGAATGCGGCCCAGCGCCTTCTGGCACCCAAGACCCTGCCTTCGGCCGGCGCGACCGCCTGAACCGAGCTACTGGAAGATGCCTTTCTGGCGCGGTGGAGACCAGAAGATCTGCACCGCCCAGATGCTGTCGCCGCGCTGGATCACGCCTGTCGACACGAAAGCATAATCGATCCGCCGCAGCGCTTTGGCATGCGACGAACTCTTGACCCACTGTTGAAACAGCGCGCGGGCCTTGCGGGAATCCACCGGCGTCTTCTGGGTGTCCCGCGCGGCGTTCTCGCCAAGCGACGGATAGCGCGTGATGTCGCCCACAAAGACCCTCATGCGGCTGTCGAAGCTGTGACCGGTACTGGCGCGGTGGCCGACAAAATCATTCAGCATCATGTCGGCCGCATGAGCCCGTGCGGCGATCAGGAAGTCGTCGGATGCCTGCAGCGGCGGTTTGCCCTTCTGGCTGCGATAGGCATTCGCGAGGCCAGCCAGTTCTTCTTCCAGATCCGGGCGGTACTGTGCACCGTCCGGCGGTGACTGCGTAAGCCTCGTCGCATAGTCGAGATAGGGGCTTGCGGCGGCAGGTTGTAGCATCACGACCAGACTCGCCAGAATGGCGAGCGCGAGGGCAAGTGCTGACGGCAAAGCACGATAGACTCCGTTAATCATGACTTGAGCGATCCTGTGGCCAGTCTGGTTTGTTTACTCTTGCTTCCACCCTTAGTGGCAAAACGTTCAGTTGGGGAAGAACAGGGGTTTTTTTATGGACGGTGGCGTCACGTGACCAAGGGTCTCTCGCGTTCGAGATTGATCAAGCGTGCAAGCCCGATCGCCGGCTTCGTTGCCCTGGCGAGCCTGATCGGACTCGCCGGCTATGCCTTCAACGAGGCTGCAACCGCACGCCTGCTCGAGGCCGAAGCCCGCATCGACGCCAAGGGCTGGTCCGAAGGACTGTCGCACAGCATTCCCGACCTCAGCGACATCATCGCCGGAATGCCGCCCTCCTCCAGCACCTACAAATCGCTCGAACTGGTCCGTCGCGCCGGGCAGGTATCAGCCTTCCGTGTCTATGACGCCCGTGGCCAGTTGAGACTGATGTCGGATGGACGGACTGCCCGACAGGGCACCCGCCAGCTCATCGAGGTTGTCGACCCGGCTTTCGCTCGCGCGCTTCGCGAGGAACGCGAGGACACGCGCATCCGCCGCGGCGAAGACTCGCGGATTCAGGCAACCGCCATCGTCCCGGTCGTCGGCGATGAAGGAATCATCGGATGGATCGTCGCCGACATCGACCAGGCCAAGCGCCAGGCGCTGTTCAGCAGCATGGCAAGTCAGGCCTCTGCGGCAATCGGATTCTTCCTGATCAGCGCCTGCGTGCTCGGTTTCTGGTATCGCAACCGCGAGCGAGCCATTGTCGAGCAGAAGCTCGAGTGGCTGGCGCAGCGCGATCAGTTGACCGGCCTGATCAATCGCTCTGCCCTGCTCAAGCTGGCCGAACGCAAGATTTCAGATGCGGGGCAGAAACTGCCGAAGAGTGCCCTCATCATTTGCGACGTGGCCCCGCTCACGGGTATGGACAGCATGCTGGGTGACGAAGCCCGCGATCAAGTCGCCGTCGCCACGGCGCAGCGCCTTACCAGCTTTGCCAACGGGCGTTTCGAAGTTGCCCGCATCGGCCGACTCACATTTGCCCTGTGGGTTGATCAGGCAACCGACCCGGCCGAGGTCCTCAGTCTCGCAAAAGAGCTCACCGCACGCCTCGGAGAGCCGACAAACCTGGGCGATACCATCTGCACGCTGCAGGCAACGGCCGGCATCGCACTGAGCTCCTGCGACGGTGACACACCGGCCGACCTGATGCGTAGCGCAGAGATCGCCCTTCATACCGCGCAGGAACAGGGCGCACCGGGCTATGGCTTCTTCAATCCGGAAATCGCCAAGGACATGCGCCGCCAGGCTGCCGTCCAACGGGCCGTCGCCGCTGCTGCGGCCAACCATGACTTCCACCTGAACTACCAGCCGGTCTACAACATCCGCACTGGCGAGTTGAACGGCTTCGAAGCCCTGATTCGGATGGATGATCCTGAACTTGGGCTCGTCTCACCAGCCGAGTTCATTCCGGTTGCAGAACAGATGGGTCTGATCAACGGCATTGGGGCCAATTGCCTCGAGCAGGCCTGCCGCACCGCCGCGACATGGCCGCAACACCTGGTGGTCGCGGTCAACCTTTCGCCCTCGCAGTTCCTGTCGGGCTCCCTGATCAACGACGTCCGCAATGCGCTCGAGAAAGCCAGGCTCCCAGCCTACAGACTCGAAGTGGAGATCACCGAGGGAACGCTGCTCAATGATTCTGAGCTGGTCCTCGGACAGCTGCGCATGTTGCGCGACATGGGCGTTGCGGTATCGCTGGACGATTTCGGCACGGGCTATTCCAGTCTCGGCTATCTGTGGAAGTTCCCCTTCTCGAAACTCAAGATCGACCGCAGTTTCGTCCAGGCGCTGGACGAGACGCAGACCGCCCGCAGCATCCTGCGCTCGATCATCAAGTTGGGCCATGGCCTCGGCCTGACCGTGACAGCCGAAGGAATCGAGACGCAGAAGCAATACACCGCCCTGCGCGACCTCGGCTGCGACCTCGCCCAGGGCTACCTGCTTGACCGACCGGCCAGCGAGACGGATCTGGCGGGAATCATCATGAGGAACTTCGCCAAAGGCCTGACCCGCCGGAGCCGGTCCACACCAGCAGCAGGACGCAGCGCCGCCTGAGTTTGGCCTTTCAATTCGCAGCCTACTTGTCTAGGTTCCGCCAAAGATCAGCACGGTAGACATGCGAAAACTCCCCCCTCTGCAAGCCATCGGCCACGCCCTGAATTCGGTGGTCAATTATGCCGGCATGGCGGTCCGCTTCGGGCGGTTCTGGGTGCCTATCCTGTTCCTGCTCGGCCTGCTCGAATGGCAATTCGCACCGCCGCCGGCCGACCCGACCGCCGCCACGCTCGACAGCAGCGCTGTTTTCATTCAACTGCTGACGGCAGCGGGAAGCCTCGTCGCCATCTGTTCCATTGCCGTCAGCTGGCACCGCTTCATCCTGCGCGATGAGATCGGCCCGCCCCTGCGGTTGGATCGCGAGACCCTGCGCTATTGCATCAATACCCTGATCATCATGCTCATGGTCCTGGGTCCGATTCTGATGCTGGCGCTTGTGTCCCTGAACTTGCCGCCCGCATCCTCGATTGTCCTGTTTCCCGCGGCCCTGCTGCTTGGCAGCATTGCCACGAGGCTGTCGATCAAGCTCCCCGCTGTCGCGCTGGGGCGGACAGATTTCGGATTTCGCGAGGCCTGGAATGTCAGCGAAGGCAATTTCTGGCCGCTTGCGGCCGTGTTCGCACTCAACGCGGCCGCCGTCCTGGTCTCGGCGCTAGTGCTTCTGACCATCATCGCTGCATTCGAGCGCATTGCACCGCTGGGTGGCGCCATTCTGGGGATTGCCCTGATGGCCGTCTTCCAGCTGTTCTACACGGTGTTCAACGCCAGCATTTTCACATCCCTCTACGGTTTCTTCGTCGAACGCCGCGACTTCTGACAAAAGTGTGACAGTCTTGATTTCGATCAATGGCCCGGCACCGGCCATGGATCAGGCTGGGCGTTCCATCATCGAGGACGCTCGCATGGACGATACCGAGACAGCTCCAGCCGCCGCATCCGGGAGTCCTTCCACTCCTGCACAGCCGTCGGAACCGAAACCCAGCTCGGCACCAGGGCGAATTGATCGCGAAACCCCGCAGCGGATGCGGAACGACCCCGAGGCCATCCGCCACGCCTTCGAAACTGGCGAGTTTCCCTACCGCAGCCGTCTCGGCACCAAGGTCTATGAGCAGCAGATGGCCGAGCTGCAGGTGGAACTCCTCAAGGTCCAGAACTGGGACAAGGAAGCCGGCGAACGTATCATCCTGATCTACGAGGGGCGCGATGCGGCGGGCAAGGGCGGCACCATCAAGCGCTTCATGGAGCATCTCAACCCGCGCGGCGCACGGGTGGTCGCGCTCGAAAAGCCGACCGACCGCGAAAGGACCCAATGGTACTTTCAGCGCTACATCGAGAATCTTCCGTCGGGCGGCGAACTCGTGTTTCTCGATCGCTCCTGGTACAACCGCGCCGGAGTCGAGCGCGTCATGGGTTTTTGTACACCCAACGACTATCTCGAGTTCATGCGCCAGTGCCCCGACCTCGAGCGCATGTTCGTGCGCTCCGGCATCAGGCTCTTCAAGTACTGGTTTTCGGTCACCCGCGAGGAACAGAAGCGCCGCTTCGAGTCGCGCGACAATGACCCGCTGAAGCAGTGGAAGCTGTCTCCCATCGACAAGGCCTCGCTGGACAAGTGGGACGACTACACCGAAGCCAAGGAAGCGATGTTCTTCTACACCGATACGGCGGATGCGCCCTGGATCATCATCAAGTCCGACGACAAGAAGCGGGCAAGGCTGGCCTGCATGCAGCACTTCCTCTCGTCGCTTCCCTATCCCAACAAGAATCGCAAGGTGGTGACAGGCCCGGATCCGCTCATCGTCGGATCGACGGCTCATGTCATCGGGCGTGACGAACACATCCTCGGCAAGTCGCTGCGGCCCGGCATCAAAAGGCGCGGCTGAGCGGTCAGTCCTCGAAGGGATCCTTCATCAGGATCGTGTCGTCGCGCTCGGGCGAGGTCGAGAGCAGCGCCACCGTGCACTCGATCAGCTCCTCGAGATACTTGACGTATTTGATGGCCTGAGCCGGCAGCTGGGCCCAGGACCGTGCACCGGCCGTGGTGCCCTTCCAGCCCTCGAAGCTTTCATAGATCGGCACGACCCGCTTCTGCGCCTCCTCGGCCGCCGGGAAGCGGTCGATGCGCTTGCCGTCGAGCTCGTAACCCACGCCGACCTTGATTTCCTCGAGGCCGTCGAGAACGTCGAGCTTGGTCAGCGCAATGCCATGGATGCCGCCGGTCTTGATCGCCTGACGCACGAGAACCGAATCGAACCAGCCGCAACGCCGTTTGCGCCCTGTCACTGTGCCGAACTCGCGGCCGCGCTGGCCGATGTATTCGCCGATGTCGTTCTCCTGTTCGGTGGGGAAAGGACCGGAGCCAACCCGGGTGGTGTAGGCCTTGGCGATTCCCAGCACATAGCCGATGGCCGAAGGTCCCAGACCGGAACCCGCCGCCGCCTGTCCCGCCACCGTGTTGGACGATGTGACATAGGGATAAGTCCCGTGGTCGATGTCGAGCAGGATGCCCTGGGCGCCTTCGAACAGGATGCGCTTGCCTTCGCGCCGGGCGTCATCGAGCAATGCCCAGACCGCGTCGGAATAGGGCAGGATGCGGGGTGCGATCTCGGAAAGCTGGGCCAGCACATCGGCGGCACGTACTTCCTCCTGACCGAGGCCACGGCGCAGCGCATTGTGATGGGCCAGCAGCCGGTCGATCTTCATGCCGATCGTCGAGAGGTCATGCAGGTCGTTGACCCGGATCGCCCGGCGCCCGACCTTGTCTTCATAGGCCGGCCCGATACCGCGGCCGGTCGTGCCGATCTTCCCAGCCCCGGCGGCCGCCTCGCGCATCTGGTCCAGCTCACGGTGCACCGAGAGAATCAGGGTGGCATTTCCGGCGATCCGCAAGTTCTCCCGGCTGACCGCCACGCCCTGCTGGGCCAGCTTGTCGATCTCTCCGGCAAGCGCCCAGGGATCGATGACCACGCCGTTGCCGATGACCGAGAGTTTGCCGGGGCGCACGATGCCGGAGGGCAGAAGCGACAGCTTGTAGGTGACAACATCGATCACCAGCGTGTGGCCGGCATTGTGCCCACCCTGGAAACGCACCACAACATCGGCACGTTCCGACAGCCAGTCAACCAGCTTGCCCTTGCCTTCGTCGCCCCACTGGGCGCCGACCACAGCAACATTCGCCATTTCAGGTTCCTTTGACACATGGAAACGGCCCCGGGCGGAATTCCGCCGGGGCCGTTGTCGGCTCATACACGATTGATGGCGGGAGGCAAAGCCTAGTTGAAAGTCATTCCCACCTGGAATCCTTCCGGCCAGGTCACCTTGTAGCCGTGCTTCAGGACCTTCTCGGAATCCGGTTCAAGGTCGAAGGTCCAGGCCCTCACGCCCCGCTTCTTCTCGAAGTCCCTCGACGTCGGCGGCGTCATGCCCGGCAGCTCGGCGACCTTGATCTCTTCCCGCACGGAGAAGGGCATCTGATCGAGGACGGTGACCGGAATCGTGAAGTCATGGAGACTCCTGACGGTGATGTCGTAGGCGCGCTCATCCACATTGCTGGTGGAAATGAGCCCCTCTTCTCCGGTCTGCCGCCTGACCTCCACGCGCTTCACCTTGATGAGATCGTCGGCGCCGAAGCCGAGCTTCGCCTCCTCGCCGGGCGACAGCATGGGCAGGTGACCCTGCCCCATGAAGACTCCATCGCGATAGAGCATCGCGGTGCCGGGCAGCAGCGGCGTCTCGCCGGGAAGCGTGAAGGCCGCAGTGAGATAGGCCGTCGGGTCAAGCTTCGGAACGGCGCGCGCGGACAGGGTTGCGTCGATGGCCGTCGTGTCGATGCGGACACTCTTCGCCGTGCCGGTATTGTCCACCGAGACACGGCCCGGTATGGCATAGAGCGCCTGGAAGCCGGCGACCGCAACCTCGGCTTCCAATTGCTTCACCTTTCGCACCTCCTCTTTCGGCGCGTCCCCGAGCGCATTCCCGACGCGGCCTTGCCGTCGACAGGGTCAGGGCGACATTTTCCCAGCTCTCGGCGGTGGACTGCACGACAGCGGCCCGGCGCACCAGCTCGATCTTCGCAGCCGTCGTCCTGTCGGGCGACGTGAGGCGCGCATCATAGATGGGCTGCCAGCCGGCATTGGCGATGCGATACTTCAGACGAAAGGTGCCCTTCGCAGCGGCTTGCGCGGAGAGATGGACGCTGACCATCATGCGGGCCTGTTCCTGCGGCGCCAGCGCGGCCATTGCCGTGTTCAGATCGGCGATCGACTGATCGATCTCCCGCTGCCGGACATGGGCATCGAGGATACTGCGCGAGAAGGTCTCGAGCTTGCCTGCGACCAGATCGAGCAGCTGGCCGAGATCGGCGGCGTCAAAGGCCTTCGCCGCGCCCTCCTTCGGAGGTGGCGCAAAGGCATTGGCTGCCAGGTTCTGCATCAGTCCCTTCTGGTATTCGGCATCGGCAATCACCTGATCGAGGCGCGTACGCTCATCGGTGAGTTTCCGGATCTCGGCCTCCAGCGCCTTGCGGCGGCCATCGATGGTGGTGGATGGCAGATGGACCATCCTGGCATCGACGGAGCCGATCTCGACGTCGCCGCCGGCAACACCTTCGACGCGGAGGGTCTCCGGCACCAGATCGCCCGGCAGGTTATCGAAGATCAGCGTATGCTCACCCGCTGCGATGCTGGCCTCGGCGGCGCGCGTGACTTCCGCGCCGCTGGGGAACACGGTGACCGCGTCGACCCGCGACAGAGCGGCAATGTCGGCGGCAAGCGCCGGGGTGATGGATGTGGTGACGAGACAAACGAAGGCAAGCTTCAGGCGCATTCCGGTTCCTCCTCTGGCCCCCAGCCAGTGCGGATAGAAGCCGTGCCTGCGCGGCGCTTTGTGGGCCGGATTGCGGCCAAACTTGTGTATTGACGGTTCTGGTTGGCGCTGTCAGCTTGCCGGACTTCCAGCAAATCACCCCGGAGAATAGAAATGAAACTGTCAACCGGCCTGGCCGTCCTGTTCCTTGCGGGTTCCAGTTTCCAGGCCCTCGCCGCTGCCACGCCGGAAGAGGCCGCACGCCTCACCGCCGTGCTCCAGTCCTATGTCGGCAGCGAACCGGGCGTCGTGACGGTCACGCCGAACGGCGAATCCTACAATACCCGGCTCGACTTCGCGCCGCTGATCGCCAAGATAAAGCAGACAGGTTTTGCAGCTTCGGTCACGCCCATCGACATGACCATCACGCCCCAAGGCAGCGGCAAGTGGAAGGTCGACCAGGATCAGCCGCTGGCCTTTTCCATGAAGGTTGACGGACAGGTCGAGATGAAGGGCAGCGTCGCAGCGATCAAGGGTTCGGGCATCTTCGACGAGGCGCTGGGCGGCTTCGAGTCGAGCACGACGGAATACAGCCAGTTCGCCTTCGACCAGACGGTCACCGATAACAACCTGCCGACGCGCGTGACCTATACCATCGGCACCATGACGTCGAACACCGCGATGGCAGCAGCCGGAAGCGGCGCCGACGGCACCATCAAGATGACCTTCAAGGACTTCAACGAGACCATCAGCGTGCCGGCCGCGCCGGACGGCTCGACGCCGGCGATGGACGTCGCCATCGCGGCAACCGACGGCGCGCAGGACTCGCTCATCAAGGGCCTGCAGACCAAGGGGCTGCTGGGCCTCGCCGCCTGGCTGGTGGCCCATCCGTCGCCCGATGCGATGAAGGCGGGCCAGGCCGAGCTCAAGGACAAGGTCTATGCCGCCCTGCCGATCTTCACCAGCTTCGACGCCACAACGTCGGTCAACAACCTGACGGTCAACACCATGATGGGCCGCTTCGCCATGGCCAAGGCGGATGTGCAGGTGATCGCCAACGGCCTGGTCGAGGAAGGATACCTGCGCGAGAAGTTCACCTTCACCGGTTTCAAGATGCCCGATGGAATCGTGCCGCCCTGGGCCTCCGGCCTGGTCCCGGGAGATTTCACCATCGACTTCGACGTGAGCGACTTCAACCTCGCGGCGGCCGTCAAGGTGGTCCTCGACAACCTCGATCTCAACCAGCAACCTTCGCTGAAGCCCGAGATCGAACAGCAGGCGCTGCAGGCGCTGTTGCCCAAGGGCAGCGTGAAGATCGGACTGCTGCCCAGCACCGTCCTTGCCAGCATCTACAATCTCAAGGCCGAGGGCGCGATGACGGCGGGGCCCATGGCCATGCCCGCCGGCCAGGCCACCGTCCTGCTCAAGGGCCTGGACGAGGCCATGGCCGCGATGAACGCGGCACCGCCCGAGATGGGCATGCAGCAGATGGCGCCCATGTTCATGCTGGCCAAGGGCATGGCCAAGCAGGAGGCCGACGGCTATCTCTCCTGGAAGATCGAGAGCACGCCCGAGGGTGCGTTGCTGGTCAACGGCACCGATCTCTCCAAGATGGGCGGCGCGCCGCCCTCGCCCTGAGGTACCGTCAGAACTCCAGCGGCTTGGCCTGCTTCACCTGCGGCAGGCGCGACACCGCTTCCAGCACGGCGGGCGGGACCGGCTCGTCGACCTGCACGAGGCAGATCGCCTCTCCGCCCTGCGACTTGCGGCCAAGGTTGAAGGTGGCGATGTTGACGCCCGCATTGCCCAGCAGCATGCCCAGCGCGCCGATGAAGCCCGGCTTGTCCTCGTTGGTGACATAAAGCATGTGGCGGCCGAACTCGGCTTCCATGTCGATGCCCTTGATCTGGATGATGCGGGCCTTGCCGTCGGAGAACACGGTCCCTGCGACCGAGCGCTCCATGCTGGCCGTCTTCACCGCGAGGCGGATATAGGTCTCATAGGCGCCGCGCTGGGTCTGGCGCACTTCGTCTACCCTGATGCCGCGTTCGCGCGCCACCACCGGCGCCGAGACCATGTTGACCGTGCCCAGCATGGGCTGCAGCACGCCGGCAAGCGCAGCCGAGGTCAGCGCACGCGTGTTCATCTCGCCCACTTCGCCGGCATATTCGATGACGATGCCGGTGATCGGATCATCGGTCAGCTGACCGGCAAACGAGCCGAGCTTCTCGGCCACGCCGATGAAGGGCTTCAGGCGCGGCGCCTCGTCGGCCGAGATCGAGGGCATGTTGAGCGCGTTGGAGACCGCGCCATTGATCAGGTAGTCGCTCATCTGCTCGGCCACCTGCAGGGCGACGTTCTCCTGTGCCTCGCCGGTGGAGGCGCCGAGATGCGGAGTGGCCACCACGTTCTCGAGGCCGAAGAGCCTGTGGCTCGTCGCCGGCTCCACCTCGAATACGTCGAGCGCCGCACCCGCGACATGGCCCGACTTCATGGCGTCGAAGAGCGCGTCCTCGGCCACCAGCCCGCCGCGGGCGCAGTTGATGATCCGCACGCCCTTCTTGCATTTTGCCAGGGCTGCCGCATCGACGATGTTGCGAGTCTTGTCGGTGAGCGGCGTATGCAGCGTGATGAAGTCGGCACGGCGGAAGATCTCGTCGAGCTCCACTTTCTCGACCCCGATCTCGACGGCGCGCTCGGGCGACAGGAAGGGATCATAGGCGATCACCTTCATGCGCAGGCCGCGGCCGCGGTCGGCCACGATCGAGCCGATGTTGCCGCAGCCGATGACGCCAAGCGTCTTGTTGAAGAGCTCGACGCCCATGAAACGGTTCTTCTCCCACTTGCCAGCATGGGTGGAGGCATTGGCCTCCGGGATCTGGCGAGCCAGCGCCATCATCATCGAGATGGCATGCTCGGCCGTGGTGATGGCGTTGCCGAAGGGTGTGTTCATCACCACGATGCCGCGGCTGGTGGCGGCCGGGATATCGACGTTGTCGACGCCGATGCCGGCGCGGCCGATGACCTTGAGACGCGGCGCCGCCGCGATGATCTTTGGCGTCACCTTGGTGGCGGACCGGATGGCAAGGCCGTCATAGTCGGGGATGGCGGCAAGCAGCGCATCCTTGTCCTTGCCGAGATCGGGCTTGTAGTCGACATCGACGCCGCGGTCGCGGAAGATCTGGACGGCGGTTTCGCTGAGCTTGTCGGAGACGAGAACGCGGGGA
>JAPLOT010000288.1 GCA_026400595.1 Alphaproteobacteria bacterium
GAACTGTTCGAAGTCGATCGCCGCAAAGAAGTTCGGATGCACGCCGGGAATGTGATAGCCCTCGACGAAATTGTCGGTATAGATCTTCCAATTGGCATCGAAGACGACCCGATCGCTCTTCACGGCGTGATAGGACTCGATAGGCTCATCGGCAAGTTCCGTCACGAGGTCTCCCAACTGGCTGACCAGGTCCTCCTGTGGATCAACCGAAACGAAAAGCAGATCACGCCAGACATCCACCTGGATGGATTCGAGCGGCCATTGGGACGGATCGAAGTCCGGGTCATCGCCGAACCAGGGCGCATTCACCAGATGGCCGTCATCGGCAAAGACCCACTGATGATATGGGCAACGGATCGTCGCGCAGCGCCCCTCGCCTTCGGGAAGGAGCTGGGCGCCGCGGTGGCGGCAGACGTTCCTGAAGGCACGCAAGGCGCCGTCGCGTCCGCGGATCGCGAAGACCTTGATGCCGGCGATGTCGGCCGAGACATATTGCCCGCGCTCTTTCACTTGGCTCGCCGGACCGAGCAGTTGCCATGTCCTCGAGAAGATCGTGTTCCGTTCGCGCGGCAGCACAGCGGGGTCGACATAGACTTGCGGATCTAGGTTGAGCATGGCCAGACGTCCTTTCCAGCAGAGACTGCCCAATCCCGCTGCCCTCTACAAGCCTCGCCCTTCAGGGGTGTGCCATGCAGTTGCCATGAGCATTAGCGCCTGCTGATACGATGCTGACAGAAGCCGTCAGCCTGCCATCACCCGAAGCGGCGCAGATTTCCCCCGCGCTGATCGATCAGCGCCAGACAATTGGAGATATCATGCGCAAGTTCGCAATGCTTTCGACCCTCGCCGTTCTTTCCTGTGCCGGCGCCGCCCAGGCCAGCGAAATCTGCAAGGCTCACGATGCAGCCGAGTGGATGTCCAAGGACGCCATTACCGCCAAGGTAACGGCCTTGGGCTATGAGGTCCGCAAGGTTCAGGAAGAGGATGGTTGCTGGGAAGTGAAGGGCATGAAGGACGGCAAGCGTGTCGAGGCCTATTTCGATCCCGTGACAGCGGAACTCGTGCTGACCAAGTAATGCCGTCCCGGGTCAGTATGATGGAGGCGGGCCGCGCGACGCGGCCCGCAACCATCCGGGTCTGGGATCCGCTGGTGCGCGTGTTCCACTGGTCGCTGGTTGGCGCCATGGCCTATGAGTTCCTCTTCGAGCCAGGCACCTTTGCCCACAACGCCGTCGGCTATGCAATCCTTGGGCTCATTGGGATAAGGGTTCTCTGGGGACTGGTTGGATCGCGCCACGCCCGCTTTCGCGACTTCGTGACCACCCCAGCTGGAACCCTCAACTATGTGATCGAGATCGTCAGGGGCCATCCCCGCCGCTACATCGGCCACAATCCGGCGGGCGCAGTGATGGTGCTTGGGCTGATGCTGGCCGTCACCGCGACCGCCGCAAGCGGCTGGGCCATGACAACCGATGCGCTGTGGGGAAGCGAGTGGATCGAGGAACTGCATGAGGCCCTCGCCTATGGCACCCTCGCGCTCATCGCCCTGCATGTGCTCGGCGTGATCGCCGCAAGCTGGCAGCATGGCGAGAATCTCGTCAAGGCCATGGTGACCGGGCGCAAGCGCGCCTGATCAGTCGATGTCCTCGATCGGCTGGTCGCCGCCGCCCTTGACCTTGTGCGCCAGCGAAGCCTGGATGAAGTCCTCGACTTCGCCATCGAGCACGTCGCCCGGGCTGGTGCTGGTGTGCCCGGTGCGGAGGTCCTTCACCAGCTGATATGGCTGCAGCACATAGGACCGGATCTGGTGCCCCCAGCCGATCTCGGTCTTCTTGGCGTTGGCCGCGTCGATCTTTTCCTGCTGCTTCTGCAGCTCCATCTCGTAGAGCCGCGCCTTCAGCATGTTCATGGCGGTGGCGCGGTTCTTGTGCTGCGAGCGCTCGGCCTGGCAGGCCACGATGATGCCCGTCGGCACGTGAGTGATGCGCACGGCCGAATCGGTTGTATTGACGTGCTGGCCGCCGGCGCCGCTGGCCCGGTAAGTATCGATCTTGAGGTCGCTTTCCACCACTTCAACGGTGATGCTGTCGTCGATCACCGGATAGACCCAAACGGACGCGAAGGAGGTATGCCGCCTCGCATTCGAGTCATAGGGCGAGATGCGCACCAGGCGGTGCACGCCCGATTCGGTCTTGAGCTTGCCATAGGCATTGTGGCCCTTGATCTGCAGGGTGCAGGACTTGATGCCCGCCTCTTCGCCCGCATGCTCGTCCAGCACCTCCGACTTCCATCCGGCCTTGTTGGCATAGCGCATGTACATGCGCATCAGCATGGAGGCCCAGTCCTGGCTCTCGGTCCCGCCTGCGCCGGCATTGATCTGAACATAACAGTCATTGCCATCGGCCTCGCCGGACAACAGCGTCTCGATCTCGTGCTCCGCCACCTGCGGCTTCAGAGCCAGCAGCGCCTTCTCCGCCTCGCTGACAATGCCCGGATCGCCCTCCAACTCGCCAAGCTCGATGAGTTCGCTGTTGTCGGCGATCGCCTGCTCCAGCGACAGCACGGTGCGGATGCGATTGTCCAGGTCCTGACGCTTGCGCATCACGTCCTGCGCCTTCTGGGGATCGTTCCAGATCGACGGGTCTTCGGCCTTCGCGTTCAGTTCCGCGAGGCGCTTCTGGGCTGAATCCCAGTCAAAGATGCCTCCTCAGCAGTCCGATGGACTGCTTCATTTCGTCGACCAGGGTCGCTATCTCGGCGCGCATGGAATCCGTCTCTTCAGGCGTTGATGGCGCTCAATAGAGGCCGCCGCCCTGCTGCGTCAACCCGCCACCCCCGCCATCCTGCGGAACCTGCTGCGTCGGCACGCCGCCCTGCTGCGGCACCAGTACCACGCCGTCCTCCGGCGCACGCGCCTGGGCGACGGTGCCCTCGCCGATGATCTTGGTGGCATCCGGCGGCTCGTCGCCGGGTTTGAAGGCTTCGAGGATCACGCCTTCCTTTCCGAAGATGGCGCGCCGGCCTGACTTGGCGTCGATGGGAATGAGTTCGATGGCGCGCGGCACGCGGAAAGGCGTGGCGGCCTTATCGCGAAGCGCAAGCTGCATGAAGTCGGCAACGATGGGCGCTGCCAGCTCACCGCCGGTACGGCCCCTGCCCATGGGCTTCGGGTTGTCGTAGCCGACATAGACGCCCACCACCAGATCCGGCGTGAAGCCGATGAACTAGGCGTCCTTCTCTTCATTCGATGTGCCGGTCTTGCCGGCCACCGGCTTTCCCACCACCTGCACGCGCTTTCCGGTTCCGCGGGCGACGACACCTTCCATCATCGACGTGACCTGATAGGCCGTGTAGGGGCTCATCACCTGCTCGCGGATGTCGAGGAGCTCGGGTTCGGGCAGATCGGGCCGATAGGCCTCCGCGGTGCAGGCCGTGCAATCGCGGGCGTCGTGGCGGAAAATCGTGCGGCCATAGCGGTCCTGCACGCGATCGATCAGGGTCGGCTCGATCTTCTTGCCGCCATTGTCCATCATCGCATAGGCGGTGACCATCTTGAGCAGCGTGGTTTCCCCGGCCCCCAGGGCCATGGCCAGTTGCATGGGCAGCTTGTCGTAGATGCCGAGGCGCTGGGCAAGGTCGGCGACCTTCACCATGCCGAGTTCGTCGGCCAGGCGCACCGTCATCACGTTGCGCGACTGCTCGATGCCGCGGCGCAGGGTCGACGGACCGAAGAACTTGTTCTGGTAATTCTTGGGCTTCCAGACCTCGCCGTTCGGCATGTTGAACTCGATCGGTGCGTCCATGACCACCGAGGCCGGGCTGTAGCCATTGTCCAGCGCTGCGGCATAGACGATGGGCTTGAAGGACGAACCGGGCTGGCGCAAGGCCTGGACCGCGCGGTTGAACTGGCTCCGGCCATAGGAGAAGCCGCCCACCAGCGACAGCACGCGGCCGGTGTGTGGATCCATCGCGACCAGTGCGCCCTCCACGTCAGGCATCTGCACGAGATGATACTTGCCGTTTTCCTTCGACGGAGCGGCATAGATCACGTCACCGACAGCGAGCACGTCGGCCGGTGTCTTGATTTCGGGACCGCGCTTCGAACCATCCTCATAGGCGCGCGCCCATGCGAGGAACTCGAGCGGAATGATGGCTGTCTCGCGCTCTTCGACCTGGCTGCCATCGGGTTTCAGCTTCGGCTGCAATCCTATGCGGGCCTCGGTTTCGGTGACTTCGAGAACCACCGCAATGCGCCAGGGCGCCACATCGGCGGGCACCTTGCGGGACTTCAGCAGCGGACCCCAGTCACCGGCAAGCTCCACCTTTGCGATCGGGCCGCGGTAGCCGCGCTTTCGGTCGAACTCGATGAGACCACGGGCGAGCGCCTGCCTGGCGTAGATCTGCAGCTTGGGATCAAGCGTCGTGCGGACCGAAAGCCCGCCCTTGTCCAGCTTGTCCTTGCCATACATCTCGATCAGTTCGCGGCGAACCTCCTCGGCGAAGGACTCGGCGGCGAAGAGCTGTGCGCCAAAGGGCCGCGGCGTCACCTCCAGGGGCTTCGCCTGCGCGGTCTTCATTTCCTCTTCGGTGATGTAGCCATTTTCGAACATCTGGGTCAGCACCCAGTTGCGGCGTTCGATGGCGCGTTCGCGCTGGCGGAAAGGATGATAGTTGTTGGGGCCCTTCGGCAATGCGGCCAGATAGGCGATCTCTTCGAGGCTGAGCTGGTCCAGCGACTTACCGAAGTAGTTCAGCGAGGCGGCCGCCACACCGTAGGAGTTGAGGCCCAGGAAAATCTCGTTGAGATAGAGTTCGAGGATCTGGTCCTTGCTGAAGGCCTGCTCGATGCGCTGCACCAGCAGCGCCTCGCGCAGCTTGCGCTGCAAGGACCGCTCGTTGGTGAGAAGGAAGTTTTTCGCCACCTGCTGGGTGATGGTGGAGGCACCGACGATCTGGCCGCGGCCGGAAGTCTTCACCTGCACATAACGCACCGCCGCCGATGCGATGCCCATCCAGTCGAGGCCGCCGTGGGTGAAGAAGGTCTTGTCTTCCGCCGAGATGAAGGCATTGATCAGCTGGCGCGGCATCTGGTTGGCGGGCACGAAGAGCCGGCGCTCTTCGGCATATTCGGCCAGCAGCGAGCCGTCCGCTGCGTGGATGCGGGTCATCACCGGAGGCTCGTACTGAGCAAGCTGCTTGTAGTCGGGAAGATCCTTCGAAACGTCCCAGATCACATAGGCAAGTCCCGCCGCAGCCCCGAGAAAGAGCATGAAGCCGACCGTGAACAACCAACCGAGAAACCGCAACATGTGGCGGGATTCGCTCCTGAAAAATCGTTGGCCGGGGCATAGCACATCCCCTTGCTGGCCGAAGTCAAATTCGCTAGTGGCCGATTGTGGCCAAGGCGGGGCAGATCAGTCGGCGCGGACGGCCACTTCCGTCTGGAAGTAGCGGTCGACAGCGGTTGCCATGGCTGCCGCCACCCGCTCCTGCCACTCGGACGAGACGAGCTGCAGTTCGTCATGGGTGCTGGACAGATATCCCAGTTCGATGAGAACGGACGGCACGTCGGGCGCCTTCAGGACGACGAAGCCGGCCGACCGCAGCGGCTTCCCGGTGAATTGTGTCGCCGTCTTCATTTCCGCCACGGCCTTGCGGGCGAACAGCAGGGAGTGGCTCTTGGATTCGCGCTGTACCAGGTCGATCAGGATGTCGGTGACTTCCTCGCTTTCGGTGCCAAGGTCGATGCCGGCAATGATGTCGGCCCGGTTTTCCTTGTGGGCCAGCGCCTCGGCTTCCGAATCGGATGCTTTTTCGGACAGCGTGTAGATGGTCGCACCTCGCGCCTCGGGCCCACGCACCGTGTCGGCATGCAGCGCAATGAACAGATCGGCCTGATGCTCGCGCGCGATGCGCACGCGGTCCTTCAAGCTTACGAAATCATCGCCGCTCCGTGTCATCACCACCTGGTAGCGGTTCTCCTTCACCAGCTGCTCGCGCAGCTTGAGGCCAAAGGCGAGGACAACATCCTTCTCCTTCGTCTTCTTACGGCCAATGGCGCCTGGATCGATGCCGCCATGGCCGGGATCGATGACGATCAACTTGCGCTGGCGTTTCGGCTGCTCCGCAACCTTCGGCCCGTCCTGCGGCGCCGCAACGCTGCCCGGCTTGGGACGGGGCAAGGCGACCGCCTTGTCCGGCGTCTCTTCTGCAGTGTTCGCTGCGGCAATGGCGTCTTCGGTGATTCCTTCGTCCTGCGCCAGCGTGGCCTGGAAGGCCTCAGGCGTGGATCGCACGAGATCGACCACCATCCGCGCCGGTTGTCCGGCCTGGGCTTCCGCGATGAAGGACTTTTCGATCAGCACCGGACCCTGCGTGTCCAACACCAGACGGGACTTGCCCGCCTCGACATCGCCGTACCGGAACGCGGTCACCAGTCCGCGCGTCTGCCGGCCTGCGCCGTCGGGCAGGTCGAAACGGATCTGGGGCATGTCGATGATGACACGATAAGGATCCGGAAGGACGTAAACGGTGTAGCCCACGGGCAAGGTGAGGTCCGCGACGAAGCGCGTGCGGGTTTCGTCGCCGGCGACGCGGGTGCCGGTCAATATGCTGTCTCCCGCCATGACGGGAGCCGCGCACAGGACAGTCAGGAGCAGCGCCAGGATTTGCGCCACCCTGCCCCATGCCATCGAACCCCAGGTCAGCTCCATACCCTTCCACTGCTCGAGATCTTCGGCGGGCAGCCTAGGGGCGCGTGGTTAATCAATAGTTTCCGGGACTTCCGATAGGTGCCCGCGCAAGCCGCTTGCAAATGCCCGGCCTGCCACCTAAAAGACCAGCCGTCACCCGACCGTCATCCCCGCGAATCTGCGGAAGTGCGATGACCGGGCGTCAGTTTTCGCTTCGACCAGGGTCCGGATACCTCGCGTATCCCTGTCTTGAAGCGGTGCGGCTGGATACTCCAGGAGGAGTCCGCCGCCAAGCGGTTGGCCGGGGGCCCACCGTGTGCGTCTTGAACCGTCCCGGAGTACCGGGACCAAGGATAATCTCGGGCATGACCCAGACGAAGATGAGAGCGCCCCTTAGCAACCGGAAAGACCCGGATGCAGGGTTGCCGCCGTCTGCATACGTCGCGTGCATCATGCCCCTCTCGCGCAGCCCTGACAGCAGGCTCTCCCGGACCCTATCCGGAGTGGAGAACCGGTTTGCCATGCGACCACGGTGCGCCAAGGAAAGAACACCATGGGCAGCAAGATGCTCATCGATGCCACCCACGCCGAAGAGACGCGCGTTGTCGTCGTCCGCGGCAACCGCATCGAGGAATTCGACTTTGAAAGTGCCTCCCGCCGCCAGCTGAAAGGCAATATCTACCTCGCCAAGGTCACACGCGTGGAGCCCTCGCTCCAGGCCGCCTTTGTCGAATATGGCGGCAACCGTCATGGCTTCCTCGCCTTTGCGGAAATCCATCCCGACTACTATCAGATCCCGTTGGCCGACCGTCAGGCCCTGCTCCAGGAGCAGGAGGAAGACGAAGCCGACCATGATGACGACGACGATCACGCGGCCCCGCGCGGCAGGGCACAGCGCGCCGAACGCCGTGAGGAATTCGTCAGCGCCGCGCCCGGAGAAGACCAGGCCGACGAGGCAGAGCCGGGCGAGACTTCCGAAGAAGAAGAATCCGATGCCTCCGGCAGCCAGGACACGGCCGAGAATGATCACCAGGAGGCAGATGCGGCGCTCGATGCCGTGGCCTCGGGGCCGACGGTCGACCGCGGCATGCCGGGCGAGCTTGGCAATGGTATCGAGATCGTCGAGGAAGATCCCGAAAACCAGAAGATCGAGTCGGTCGGAGCCGAAGATGCGCTCGAGGAAGTGCCGCAACGCCGCCGCAAGCCGCCCCGGCGCCAGTACAAGATCCAGGAAGTCATCAAGCGCCGCCAGGTGATCCTGGTCCAGGTCGTCAAGGAGGAGCGGGGCAACAAGGGCGCCGCACTCACCACTTACCTCTCGCTCGCCGGCCGTTACTGCGTGCTGATGCCGAACACCGCGCGCGGCGGCGGCATTTCGCGAAAGATCACGGATGCCGGCGACCGCCGCCGCCTGAAGGAAGTGGCCCGTGACATCGAGGTGCCGCAGGGCATGGGGCTCATCGTCAGGACCGCCGGTGCCCAGCGTACCAAGACCGAGATCAAGCGTGACTACGACTATCTCCTGCGCATGTGGGAGAGCGTGCGCGACCTCACGCTGTCCTCGACCGCACCGGCCCTGGTCTATGAGGAAGGAAGCCTCATCAAGCGGGCGATCCGCGACCTCTACACCAAGGACGTCGACGAGGTGATCGTCGAGGGCGAGGCAGCCTATCGTGAAGCCAAGGACTTCATGAAGATGCTGATGCCGAGCCACGCCAAGAACGTGAAGCTCTACAAGGACTCGCGGCCTGCCTTCTCCCGCCATCAGGTAGAAAGCCAGCTCGACGGTCTCTATTCGCCGACCGTCACCCTGCCCTCGGGCGGCTACATGGTGATCAACCAGACCGAAGCGCTGGTCTCCGTCGACATCAACTCGGGCAAGGCCACGCGCGAGCACAATATCGAGGACACGGCCTACAAGACCAACCTCGAGGCCTCCGATGAAATCGCCCGCCAGCTGCGGCTGCGCGATCTCGCCGGTCTGGTGGTCATCGACTTCATCGACATGGAAGAGAAGCGGAACAACCGCAATGTCGAGCGCCGGCTCAAGGAGGCGCTGAAGAACGACCGCGCCCGCATCCAGGTTGGCCGCATCAGCCACTTCGGGCTCCTCGAGATGTCGCGCCAGCGTCTGCGCCCGGGCTTGCTCGAAGGCTCGTCGCGGACCTGTCCGCATTGCGAAGGCCGCGGCATCGTCCGCTCGATCTCGTCCTGCGGCCTCGCGGTGCTCCGCACCATCGAGGAACATCTCATCGCACGAAAGCCCGAGAATCTGACCGTCAAGTGTGGCCGGGACGTTGCCTTCTACATCTTGAACGAAAAGCGCGACAACCTGCTCTCGATCGAGACAACCTATGGCATCTCGATCTTCATCATCCCCACGGATGACGTACGCGGCTCACAGGCCGTCATCGAGCGCGCCATCGACCGCAATATCCCGCCGCGCCGCGTGCAGGCGGCCCCGGTCCGCATGGACTCGGCCTTCTCGGAGGAAGAGGCGGAAGAGGAAGAGGTCGCCGAGGACGTCGAAGCTGCCGATACGGCAGCGGATGAAGAGGTTGAGTCCGGCAGTACCGAAGGGCGCGACGAGGATGGCCCGGCCGGTTCGCCCGACCGTGAGGGCGGCCGCCGCAGGCGTCGTCGGCGCGGACGCCGCGGCGGTCGCGGCAACGGCTCCGGCGAGCGTGACGACCACCGCCGCAACGGGATGGAAAGCAGCGAAGCACCGGGGCTTGGCGAGCAGCCAGTGTTGGCCGATGACCCTGGCGACAGCGATGACGTTTCGTCGGACGCAGCCGAGGCCGGCGCTACCGATCCCCATGACGCAGACGCCGGTTCTGCCCCGGCCGAGGGTGGCGAAACGCGCGATCGTCCATCGCGGCGCGACCGCTGGGGCCGCAACCGCCGTGGACGGGGGCGCGACGATGATCGCGGTCCTCCGCGCGAAGGACAGCGGCCGAGGGCTGAGCGTTCGGAGGAGGTTCACTTCCCCGCCGACATGCAGGTTGTCGCAACCATGGCGGAGGCGGCGCCAGAACCAGCTTCGACAGCGCCTTCGGCCAGCGCGGGCGAGGCCATGTCCGAACCGGCACCGCGCAAGTGGCAGCCA
The DNA here is from genome assembly GCA_026400595.1 of Alphaproteobacteria bacterium. Classification (GTDB taxonomy): domain Bacteria; phylum Pseudomonadota; class Alphaproteobacteria; order Rhizobiales; family Aestuariivirgaceae; genus Aestuariivirga. The sequence goes on from JAPLOT010000288.1 coordinate 9,802, forward strand.
CCGGCCCCGACGGTCAGCGTGGAGCCCGCGGAACGCAAGTCTGGTTGGTGGAGCAAGCGTTAGATTACAAAGGTTTAACCCGTGTTTCTGCATGTTTTGCGGGAACATGGGTGGACCGGCCCGCGCGACGCCAGCAACAGGCCTCAAACTCGCCTCAATCCCCGTCGATGGAGGCCGTGGAAGGCATGATGCGCAATCGCGACCCACAGATCATTCGAAGGCTGATCGCCAGCCTGCTGGCGGTGATGATGGCATTCGTCGGCGCCTTGCCGGCACAGGCACAGTCTGGCCGCCTGCCGCTCATCCGCGATGCCGAAATCGAAGGACTGATGCGCATCTACACCCGGCCCATCCTCAAGGCCGCTGGGCTGAATCCGAAGGCAGTGCGCGTCTATCTCATTAGCGATCCGCGTATCAACGCCTTCGTCGCGGGCGGACAGCGCATCTTCATCAATACCGGACTTCTGACCGAATCGCCGACCCCCAACGAAGTGATCGGCGTTCTGGCGCATGAAACAGGTCATATTGCGGGTGGCCATCTTGCGCGCATCGGCAGCGAACTCGACCGCGCCAGCGTGACGGCAATCGTCGGAATGCTGGTCGGACTGGCGGCGATGGTGGGTGGCGCTGCTGCAGGTCAGAGCGAAGCGGCGCAGGCAGGACAAGGTGTGATGATGGGCAGCCGGGGCCTGGCCCAGCGCAATATACTGACTTACCAGCGCTCGATGGAATCGGCAGCAGACCAGGCCGCGCTGAAGTACCTGAAGGCGACGGGCCAGTCGCCAAAGGGTATGCTCACGCTTTTCGAGAAGCTCGCCAGTCAGTCGATTGCCACGCTGCAGAACGTCAGCCCCTATGTGATGTCACACCCCATGCCTTTCGAGCGCATCCGCAATCTCGAAACGGCGGCAAAGGCATCACCCTACTTCGACAAGAAGGACCCCCCGGAGTTGATGCTGCGCCACCAGCTGATGCAGGCCAAGCTCGCGGGCTATCAGAACTCGGCGAAGGCGGTGTTCCGCGACTATCCGACCTCCGACCAGTCGATGCCGGCACGCTACGCCAGGGCCATCGCCATGTACCGCCAGGGCGACATCAAGAATGCCTTGCCGGTGCTCGACAGCCTGATCAAGGATCTTCCCGAGAACCCCTATTTCTGGGAACTCAAGGGGCAGGCCCTGCTCGAGTCCGGGCGCCCCTCGGAGGCGCTCGAACCGATCCGCAAGGCGATGAAGCTGCTGCCCAACAGCGGACTGATTCAGATTCTCATGGCGCAGGCGCTGATCGGCACCAACAACAAGGACAATGCCAAGGAAGCCGTCAGCCTCCTGAAGAAGGCCCAGCGAACCGAAAACGACATGCCGGTGCTGTATCAGTATCTGGGCATGGCCTACGGCAAAATGGGAGACATTCCGCGCGCGGAGCTGGCAACCGCCGAGTTTGCAATGCTGCGCGGCGACCGCAAGCTGGCCCTCGACAAGGCCAATGCGGCGCAGAAGCTGTTCAAGACCGGCACCCCGGAATGGACCCGCGCTAACGACATTTTGACTTTTGCCAGCCGTAAGTGACGTAGACGCCACAGCCGTTTCCGGGCAGTGTCGGTTCAAACCAGAGGATCAAGATGCTCAAGACCCTTCAGGCCGCAACCCTCGTGCTCGCCGTTGCAACCGCGCCCGCGCTGGCCGGCGGATTTGACGATGCCCAGCGCAAGGAAATCGGCGATATCGTCCGCGACTACCTGCTCGAACACCCCGAGATCCTGCTCGAGGTCAGCAAGAAGCTCGAGGAGAAGCAACAGGCCGAGGAAACCTCAAAGCGCGAGGATGCGCTGAAGGCGCTGGCCGGCGATATCTTCCGCATGAAGGGCGATCACGTCGCAGGCAATCCCGAGGGCGACGTCACAATGGTCGAGTTCTTCGACTACAATTGCGGCTGGTGCAAGAAGGGCATGCCCGAAGTCCTGGCCATCCTCGAGGAGGACAAGAACCTCCGCCTGGTGCTGAAGGAGTTTCCGATTTTCGGCGGCGACTCGGATTATGCGGCCAAGGCGGCGCTCGCCTCGCAGAAGCAGGGAAAGTACTGGGAGTTCCATGTCGCCATGCTGGGCCATGAGGGCAAGGTCACGCGTGAGACGGTCGACAAGATCGCAGCCGAGGTGGGCCTGGATGTAGCAAGGCTGAAGACCGACATGGAAAACCCGGAGGTTGCCGAGATCATCCGCAAGAACCAGGAACTTGCCACGGCCCTCGCCATCGGCGGCACCCCGGCCTTCGTGATCGACAACCAGGTGGTTCCGGGCTATCTGCCCAAGGATGGCCTCATGGCGTCGGTCAACAAGGTGCGCGAACAGGGCGGCTGCAAGGTCTGCTGATTGTCCACCGGGCCTGCCGGCGACGCTTCCAACCTCTCACCGGACCGCCTATAAGCGGTTGTCCAAACTCGGAATCGTGGCGCAGGAATGAAGCCCATCTACGTGCTGAACGGCCCGAACCTCAACATGCTCGGCCAGCGTGAGCCCTCTGTCTATGGCGCAGAGACCTTGCCCGAGATCGAGAAGCTTTGCCGCGCCAAGGCCGCTGAACTCGGGCTCACCGTCGATTTCCGCCAGTCCAACATCGAAGGTGAACTGGTCTCGTGGATCCAGGAGGCGCGCAGCAAGGCCGCAGGGATCGCACTCAATGCCGGTGCCTACACCCATACGTCGGTTGCCATTCACGACGCGCTGCGCGCCGCCGACGTTCCCGCGGTCGAGGTTCATCTCTCGAACGTCTACAAGCGCGAGGCGTTCCGGCACCATAGTTTCATCGCGGCAGCCGTCAATGGCGTGATTTGTGGCTTCGGAAGCCACAGCTATGTCCTCGCCCTGGAGGCCCTCGCATCCCTCATCAACACCAACAAGAAGGGTTGAGCCAATGCCCTCGAAGAAGAAAACCCCGGCGGCACCCGCTGCCGCATCCAAGTCCGACCCGGAACTGGACCTGATCAACAGCCTCGCGGAGATCCTGAACAGGACCGGCTTGTCGGAGATCGAACTGGATCGCCGGGGAACCCGGTTACGCGTCTCGAAGCAGGTCACGGTCACCGCCATGGCAGCGCCTGCTGTACATCATCAGGCGCCGGTCGCCACGGCCGCGCCGGCCGTTTCGCCGGCACCGGCCGAAGCCCCGGCAAGGGGCAAGGAGGCCGATCATCCCGGCACCGTCAAGTCGCCCATGGTCGGCACGGTCTATCGCGCGTCGACACCGGGAGCCGCACCCTTCGTGGACGTCGGAAGCACTGTGAAGCAGGGCCAGACGCTCCTCATCATCGAGGCGATGAAGACGATGAACCAGATCCCCTCCCCGCGCGACGGCCGCGTGACCCACGTCTTTGTCGACAATGGCCATCCGGTCGAATTCGGAGAGCCTCTGGTGGTGATCGAGTAATCCATGTTCGACAAGGTCCTCATTGCCAATCGCGGCGAAATCGCACTGCGCGTCCTGCGTGCCTGCCGCGAACTCGGCATCCAGACCGTCGCCGTGCATTCAACCGCGGATGCGGACGCCATGCATGTGCGGCTGGCCGATGAGAGCGTCTGCATCGGACCGCCGCCCGCGCGCGACAGCTATCTGAACATTCCGGCCATCGTGGCCGCCTGCGAGATCACCGGCGCAGAGGCGGTCCACCCCGGTTACGGCTTCCTCTCGGAGAACGCCAAGTTCGCCGAGATCCTCACCGAACACGGATTGAAGTTCATCGGCCCCAGCGCCGAGCATATCCGCATCATGGGCGACAAGATCACCGCCAAGCTCACGGCGAAGGAACTTGGAATCCCCGTCGTCCCGGGCTCGGAGGGCGGCGTGTCCGACATCGGCGAGGCCCGGCGCATCGCAGCGGACATCGGGTATCCGGTGATCATCAAGGCCACCGCCGGCGGCGGCGGCCGCGGCATGAAGGTGGCGCGCAGCGAAGCCGATCTCGAAGTGGCGATCAACACGGCACAGACCGAGGCCAAGGCCGCCTTCGGCAATGGCGACGTCTACATCGAGAAATATCTCGAGAAACCGCGCCACATCGAAATCCAGATCCTGGGCGACGGCAAGGGCCGCGCCGTGCATCTCGGCGAACGCGACTGTTCCCTGCAACGCCGCCACCAGAAGATCTGGGAAGAGGCCCATTCCCCGGCCCTCAACGCCGTGCAGCGCGAGGAAATCGGCGGCCGCGTAGCCGAGGCCATGCGCAAGCTCAGCTACGAGGGCGTCGGCACCATCGAGTTTCTCTACGAGAACGGCGAGTTCTACTTCATCGAGATGAACACCCGGCTTCAGGTCGAACATCCGGTCACCGAAGCCATTACGGGGCTTGACCTCGTGCAGGAGCAGATCCGCGTCGCCTCGGGTGCCGACCTGCCCTACAGCCAAGACGACATCACCTTTGCCGGCCATGCCATCGAGTGCCGTATCAATGCGGAGAATCCCACAACCTTCGCCCCGTCGCCGGGACGGGTCGATGCGGTGCATTTTCCCGGGGGCCTCGGCTGCCGCGTGGATTCGGCGCTCTATGCCGGCTACCGCATCCCACCTTACTACGACAGCTTGATCGGCAAGCTCATCGTCTCGGGCAAGTCGCGGACCGAGTGCATGATGCGGTTGAAGCGGGCACTCAGCGAATTCGTCATCGAAGGCATCGAGACGACGATCCCGCTCTTCCAGCAATTGCTGGCGGAACCCGACATCATAGACGGTCACTACGACATACACTGGCTGGAGCACTATCTCGCGCGGAATGTCTGATGTCCGGGACGATCACCCCGCAGATCCTGCTGAGAGCCTATGCCGCCGGGATCTTCCCGATGGCGGAAAGCGCCGAAGACAACGCGCTCTACTGGGTTGAGCCCGACCAGCGCGGGATCATCCCCCTGAATGGTCTGCGCATTTCGCATTCGCTGCGCAAGACGGTGAAGCGGCACCCGTTCGAGATCCGCATCGACTCCGATTTCGCTGCCGTGATTGCGGCCTGCGCGGAGCGGACCAGCGGCCGCAAGGCCACTTGGATCAATGGGCGCATTCGGAGTCTCTACACACAGTTGCATCGCGCCGGTTTCTGCCACAGCATCGAATGCTGGCAGGGCGGCAAACTCGTGGGCGGCCTCTATGGCGTGCGGCTCGGCGCCATCTTTTTCGGAGAGAGCATGTTCTCGCGCGTCACCGATGCCAGCAAAGTGGCACTCGTGCACCTTGTGGCACGCCTCAACGCCGGCGGATTCCGCCTTCTCGACGCGCAATTCACCAATCCGCACCTGGAACGGCTGGGAGCCATTGCGATACCGAAGGCCGAGTATCAGCGGATGATGGAGCCCCTGCTCGAACTCGATGCCGATTTCTGGAGCTTCGATGGCGACGACGATCCGGCCCGCGTCCTCGCGCTGGCCCAGCCGCGCTAGTCCTGCGCTTCGTCTTCGCCGATCTGCTTCTCGATGGTCGACACGTCGGGTGCGGCCTCCACGACCGGCGGCGGCGCGCTGGGATCACGGCAGCCGGTGAGCCATACATCATAGATCGGGTGCTCGACGGCGTTGAGGCCGGGACTTTCGGCAAACATCCACCCGGAAAAAATCTTGCTGCGGGTGCTGTCGGCGGCCACTTCCTCGACTTCCACGAAGGTCGTGGTCTTGGGTTCCTCCGTCACCGGCCGCGTGTAGCAGACTCGCGGCTGCACGATGAGGCCACCAAACTGGCGCTGTTCGCCGATCGGCACTTCGAACGTCGTGGTGACGCCGGTGATCTTGTCCAGACCGGCGAAGACGGCGATCGGATTGCTGATCCGGTCGGCGAATGCCGGTCCGGTCAGGGCCATCGTCATCACCGCGACCTGCAGGGCCCTTGCCATCATGGCTTCACGGCCTCGACACGCAGGCGGACATAATCGGCCGTCCACTTGCTGTTGCCGTCGCAAAGCGCAGGGCGAAGCAGTTCGACAGTCTCGTGGAGGGCGTCATCGGCCTGCGGACCGAACTGCGCGAAGAACGGCGCCCGGAAGAGCTTGAGCCATTCTGCCATGCCGGTCGGCAGGTCGGTTGGTCTGGGAAAGAGTCCGATGCGACGCAGGCCGAAGCCATGCGAGGCCAGCAGCGCGCCATAGATTTCGGGCGACGGAAAGTACCAGGGCGCCGCAATGGTGATGTCGCCCCCGCGCCGCAGGCCGACGGCGCGCATGGCGGTGACGATGGCCGCAACGTTCCCGTGGCCGCCGAACTCCGCGACAAAGCGCCCGCCCGGGCGCAGCGCACGCCAGACCCCGGTTGTCACCGCCGCGGCATCGGTCATCCAGTGCAGTGCCGCATTGGAGAATACGGCATCGAATTCGGAGTCGAAGGTCAGCCTCTGCCCGTCCATCAGCCGGGCATCGACGCCGCGCGCCTGCGCCGCCGTGACGAAATCCGGGCTGGAATCGACCCCGATCACATCGACGCCGCGCGCCATGAGATCTTCCGCGATCACGCCGTCACCGCATCCGAGGTCGAGAATGCGCTCGCCGGGCCGGGGCGCCAGCCATTCCATCACCGCTACCGACAGATCGGAGACGAAACGGGCATGGGTCTGGTAGCTGCTCGCCGACCAATCCTGGTCGTGCGCCGTCCGAAGTTTTGCGGACATCACTGAGCCTGCGGTTCGCTGGGCTGGCCGGTGCTCGACTTGTCGAACATGGCCTGGCTGATCAGCGACCAGATGTCGACGGCGCCTTGCGTGTTGGAGATCGGCTCGCCGTCGGCCAGCTTTACCTCCGAGCCGCCCTGCTCGAGCGCGATGAATTTCGAACCCAGAAGCCCTTCGGCCGTGACCTTGGCCGCCGAGTCGTCCGTGAGTTGCAGCGCAGGGTCGATCTGCAGCACGACCTTGGCCATATAGTTCTCGGGATTGAGAGTCATGTCGACGACCGTCCCGACCTTGACGCCCGCCATGCGGACATCGGTACCGACATTGACCCCTTCTGCATTGTCGAACTCCGCAACGAGTCTATAGCCCGAAGCGGTCGCCCCCCTGTCGGAGACCTGGTAGGCATAGATGAAGAAGCCCACGGCAATGGCGATGACGGCCGCGCCGATCAGGGTCTCCACCATTGAACTCTTCATTGCGCGGTCTCCGGTTTGCGTCCGCGACGACTAGCGCCGCACAGGTGCCAAATTGTGGCGCATCATTCGGGCCTCCAGGCCTGGTAGTCGGGCGCGGGCACGGCCGGCCGGCCAGAACCGACGATGCTTCCTGGAGGCCGATAGGCCTGCGGCGTTCCGGTCAGGTTGGGTTGGTGAGGCTTCTGCCACTCGCGCGGCCGGTAGTCGCCCGATGGCGGTTGCGCATCGCGGTGATGCATCCAGCCATGCCAGCCAGGCGGGATCGCAGACGCCTCCGAGTAGCCGTTGTACACCACCCAGCGATGTTCCGGAATCGAGTCGGGGATTGCCGACTTTGCGCGGTAATAGCGATTGCCGAATTCATCGGTGCCGACGAACTCCCCCTTGCGCCAGATGGCGAAGCGGGTGTTGAGCGTCTCGCCATTCCACCAGGTGAAGAGCTGTTTCAGGAACTTGATCATGTCGGGTCCGCGACTAGCATGAAATCGCGGCGGAATATGGCGGATGCGGGCGGCGGCGTCCAGCCCAGAAACGGCCGGTCATGGCGCGGCAATGACGAGGTCCCGCGGCATTCCGCCCGGCTCCTGACGCAGCATCACACGCAATCCCTCGGCCTGCGCCAGCACCGCGCGAAAGGCGGCGAGATCGGCCTCCTGAACGGGCAGCTGCAAGGGGATGACGAAGAGGCGCCACCCGGTTGGCAAGGCTTCCCGGGTCAGGGTGACGAGATAGAGATGCCGGTCGGCATCGCCCTGTTTGATGGCGAATTCGCTCTTGTAGGCCCGAACCACGAGGCGCTGGCCGCTGCCATCGCCGGCATCGCGAATCAGCGTGAGTCGCGCCTTCAGCCCTTCATGCAGCGAAGGTCTGGGGGCAAGGTCGTCGAGCTGGGCATCAACGTTCAAGTAGTGAATGCTTTCGCGCCAGGTCCAGCGGCTCGTCTCCTGCCAGCCCGCCCCCGAGAAGGCGGCCGCGAGGCGGTCGATGTCGCCGGCATATTGGGCCACGAAGGGCTCCGGCTTGCGGCCGCCGCCCAGATCGATGCGATGATCGGGAAGCCGGCGCCATCCGGCGCCCTCCCATTCCGTTGCCGGCAGAACAATGGTCTGGCGGGCGGGTCCATAGAACTGTTCGGCCCGGACAAAGCCGGTGGAGACATGGAAGGCACCGGCCGCCAGAAAGATGATGAAGGCCGCGCCCATGAGCCCCAGCGCCCGGATGCGCCGGGGCGGCACGGCTTCGATGACAACACCGTAGACGGCGGCCATGACGGCGCCGAAGAGCATGCCCCCGAGAACATCGGATAGCCAGTGAACACCGAGGTAGACGCGCGAATAGGCAATGGCGATCACCATCAGCCCGCAGCTGGCATAGACGACGGCCCTGCCCCAGCGCCCCATGGAATGACTGACCAGTACCGCCAGCACGCCGAAGGTGAGTGCAGCCATGGTGGCATGGCCTGACGGGAAGCTGTAACCTTCGGCGCCCTGGTAGAGTTCGATCGGCCGGGCCCGCTGGATGAGGGTCTTCATGATGGGCACGAAGATCTTGCCGGCGAGGATGACGGCCGCCGCCGCCAGCGCCGCGCGGTAGGAGCGGTGCCAGACCAGCCACGCCACGATGGCGATCGCCAGTGCGCTGATCACCAGCCCGTCGCCCAGCATGGTGATGGCAATCATGAGTTCGTCGGCCGGCGTGTTGCGCATCTCCTGCATGAGGTTGAAGACCGACACATCCATGTTGGACACGGCGTCGCCCGACGCGAAGTGGACGATCATGTTGGCGACCGCAATCAGCCCGGTGATGATGATGGCCGCGAACAGCACCAGCAGCGCCGAACGCGGATTCTCGGGCGCAGCCGCGCGCGCGAAGCGCTGCATCGAACGGTTGTCGAAGCCGGCGGCCCAGGCCGAAACGCGCGAGAGCGTGCGGTTGAGAACGGGTGTGAGGCCGGCGGCGGCCAGCCGGATGATGTAGCCCCCCACGGCCAGCAGGACGAGCAGCACGAGCAGCACGAAGAGCAACCGTCCGCTCAGTTCGCCGGCAAAGGCGAGGCCCTGTCCGATCAACACGCCCGGCAGGATATGGGCGGCGCCCCAGACAATGGCCGAGGAGACATTCACGACCAGGAAGTAGAGTTCCTTCATGCCGAACATGCCGACGATGCCGGGCACCACCGACTTCACGCCAGGCACGAAGCGGCCGATGGCGATGCTCTTGCCGCCATGCTGGCGCACGAAGTCTTCGCCGCGCGCCACCAACTGCGGATAGCGGCTCAGCGGCCACATGGTCTTCAGGCTCTCGCCGAAGAACCGGCCGGCCCAGAAGGACACCTGGTCGCCAAGAATCGCGCCGATTGTCGTGGCCGCCAGCACCGGCCAGAACGCGAGATGTCCGGTCCCCACCAGAATGCCGGCACCCACCAGGATGGCCGTCGACGGCACGAAGAGCCCGATGATCAGCAGGGCTTCTCCGAAGGCAATCAGGAAGACGATGGCAAGGGCCCATCCGGGATGGGCCGCAAAGAAATCCAGATAGGGCTGAATATAGTCCATGCGGGTTGGAGGCTTAACCCAGTCACGGTTTTCCGCAAAGCGGCTTGATCATGGCACGGCGCCGTTGGTCAGTTTTCCGGGCAGCCGTGCCGCGCGAGCGGAATCTGTTCGTAGGCATTGGCCGACGCCTGTTCCTCGCTCACCGGGCAAGCGCGACTCGGGAGCGGCTTGGCGTGGGGAGCCGCCTGCATGAAGGCCTTGGCATAGGGATCGTCGGCAAAGGCATCGTCATGGCCTTCCCAGTTCATGGCCACTGCCGGCCTGGCGACGAGCAGCATCGCGATGATCAGCACGCTTCGCATGATTCTGAGCCTAACAGCTTGTTCCGGCCCCGGCGACTCACGTTCTCCTGATCGCCGATGCAATCAGAGCGCACCCTTGCTCAATGCTTGCCCTCATGGCGGGAAACACGATCCTATCAACAGACATCTTCCGCGCCCGATCTTAACGGGCCCTTTACCATGGTCTAAGACCGCGAGCAGAATCGCGGCGGCCCTATCGGATTCGTGTCCCAAGGCAAGCCCTGATCGCCCGGATCGAGGGTTTTCGCCTAAGGCCACGAAACTCTTGAGCTTCACCCGAGAATCGGATCGACTATGGGTTATCCACATCCCGCGTCAAGCTGTGGACACAAGATATTGTGGTAAGCTTTCGTTAACACACTAGCCATTGACGACGCGACCCCGTCTGTTCTATCTTTTTCCTTAAGGCTGCGGGGTGGAGACAAGAGCCAAAAGGCTCCTCCAAGTTGGATACTTCACAAGAAGAGCCGATCGACCGGGGACGGCTATTCCCGGACAGGTGTGTGTCGTTGAACGCAGGTGGAGAGGCCTCGCGGGCGTTGAATCATGCGTCCGCGAGCAACAATTGGAAGAGGGAAGAAGAAGATGCGCATCGATCGCCGGTTCACCAAACAGGGCCAGGACGGCTACGCGGGACTCGAGTTCCGCAAGGCCGTCAGCGAGATCAAGAATCCGGACGGGTCTGTGGTGTTCCGCCAGGAGAACATCGAGGTGCCGGCCTCGTGGAGCCAGGTCGCGACCGACATCCTCGCCCAGAAGTATTTCCGCAAGGCGGGCGTCCCGGCGATTCTGAAGCGCGTGGAAGAGAACAGCGTTCCCTCCTGGCTGTGGCGTTCGGAAGCGGATGAGGAAGCGCTGGCGGCACTGCCCGAGAAGGAGCGAATCATCGGCGAGCGCTCGTCCAAGGACGTGTTCAACCGTCTTGCCGGCACATGGACCTATTGGGGCTGGAAGGGAGGCTATTTCGACAGCGAGGAAGACGCACGCGCCTTCTATGACGAGATGTGCTTCATGCTGGCCGAACAGATGTGCGCGCCCAACAGCCCGCAGTGGTTCAATACCGGCCTGCACTGGGCCTATGGAATCGATGGCCCGGGCCAGGGCCACTACTATGTCGACTTCCAGACCGGCAAGCTGACCAAGTCCAAGTCGGCTTACGAGCATCCCCAGCCGCATGCCTGCTTCATTCAGTCCATCGCCGACGATCTCGTCAACGAGGGCCGCATCATGGATCTGTGGGTGCGCGAGGCCCGGCTCTTCAAGTATGGCTCGGGCACCGGCTCCAACTTCTCCCATCTGCGCGGCGAGAACGAGAAGCTCTCGGGCGGCGGCCGCTCTTCGGGCCTGATGAGCTTCCTCAAGATCGGCGACCGCGCGGCGGGCGCCATCAAGTCGGGCGGCACCACGCGCCGCGCCGCCAAGATGGTGGTGGTCGACGTCGATCATCCGGACATCGAAGACTATGTGGACTGGAAGGTGAAGGAGGAGCAGAAGGTTGCAGCCCTCGTCACCGGCTCGAAGATCGTCAAGAAGCACCTGACCGCCGTGATGAAGGCCTGCGTGAACTGCGAGGGTCCCGGCGGCGACTGCTACGAGATCGAGAAGAATCCCGCCCTCAAGCGCGCCGTCAAGGACGCCCGCAAGGCACTGGTTTCCGACAACCTCATCAAGCGGGTCATCCAGTTCGCGCGCCAGGGCTATACCGAGATCGCCTTCGATACCTACGACACCGACTGGGACGGCGAGGCCTATCGCACCGTTTCCGGCCAGAACTCCAACAATTCGGTGCGGGTCACCGACGAATTCCTGCGCGCCATCGAGACCGATGGCGACTGGAACCTCACCGCGCGCCTGAATGGCAAGGTGACCAAGACCCTCAAGGCGCGGGAACTCTGGGACAAGATCGGCTATGCTGCCTGGGCCTCGGCCGATCCGGGCATCCAGTTCCATTCGACCATCAACGATTGGCACACATGCCCGGCCTCGGGCGAGATCCGGGCCTCGAACCCCTGCTCGGAATACATGTTCCTCGACGACACGGCCTGCAACCTGGCTTCGCTGAACCTGCTGCGGTTCCGCAATGTCGAGACCGGCGCCTTCGACATCGCGGGCTTCGAGCATGGCGTGCGGCTGTGGACCATCGTACTGGAAATCTCGGTGATGATGGCGCAGTTCCCGTCGAAGGAGATCGCCCGTCTCTCCTACGAGTTCCGCACACTCGGCCTGGGCTTCGCCAATATCGGCGGCCTGCTCATGACCTCCGGCATTCCCTATGACAGCCACGAGGGCCGCGCCATCTGCGGTGCCATCTCGGCCATCATGACGGGCGTGTCCTATGCCACTTCGGCCGAGATGGCCAAGGAGCTTGGCCCCTTCCCCGGCTTCCCGAAGAATCGCGACCACATGCTGCGGGTGATGCGCAACCATCGCCGCGCCGCCTATGGCGCCGCCGTGGGCTACGAGAACGTCCGCACCGCACCCGTTCCGCTCGACGATGCCAGCCTCAAGGACAAGGCGCTGGCCGCGGCCGCGCGCAAGGCCTGGGACCTCGCCGTCTCGCTGGGCGAGGCGCATGGCTATCGCAATGCCCAGGCCACGGTCATCGCGCCCACCGGCACGATCGGCCTCGTCATGGACTGCGATACCACTGGCATCGAACCCGACTTCGCGCTGGTGAAGTTCAAGAAGCTGGCCGGCGGCGGCTACTTCAAGATCATCAACCAGGCCGTGCCCGAGGCGCTCCGTTCGCTGGGCTATGACCAGGCCCAGATCGAGAAGATCATCGGCTATGCCGTGGGCCATGGCACGCTGCAGGACTCGCCCGCCCTGAACCATGCGCAGCTGCGCGCCAAGGGCTTCGGCGATGCCCAGATCGAGAAGATCGAGGCGGGCCTCGCCTCGGCCTTCGACATCAAG
>JAPLOT010000287.1 GCA_026400595.1 Alphaproteobacteria bacterium
CGCTGACGAGTATCAGGAAGACGGCATTCCAGATCAGGGCCACCGACATTTCGGTATCCTGGCCCCAGCGCAGGAGCACGGCATAGCAGGAGAAGCAGAATGCCGAATAGAGCGCCAGCGCCGTCCCGGTGATCGCCCCGCCACCGCCATTTCCATAGAAGATGACACCCATGCCGGCGAGTGCGACGGTCATGGCGATCCAGGTAATGGGCGGAATGCGCTCGCGCAGGATCCAGTAGCCGATCAAGGCTGAGAGAAAGGGCGTGATCCCAACCATGAAGATCGCATCCGCCACCGTTGTGTAGAACAGCGAGGCGACGAAGGTGAGGCCCGCCGTTCCCACGGCGATTCCGGCGATGACGGCATTGCTGCCCGCGTTGGACACATGCTTCAGCAAGGAGCCGCGGAACCTGATGCTCAGCCAAAGCCCCATCAAGACAAGCACAGTGACGGAGCGATAGAAGATGATCTGCCAGACATCGACATCATCGGTCAGCCGGACCAATGCTCCACCCAGGCTCCAGCATATGGCGCCTGCAGCCGTAAAGACCACCCCGGCGGCATAGCTGGGTGCCTTGGAACTCATCTGCGGCTTTGGCGGAGGCTCATGGCGGTGGCAATGATGAAGATGAGAAAGACGACAGACATCGTATAGGGTAGTCCATCAGGACCAAATCCGGCAATGGACCAGCCGGCCATCAGCGATCCCAGCAGGGCGCCTCCACCCCAGGTGGTCGAAAAGGACGCGGTTCCGGTGACGAGTTCATGGCCGGAGAAGCGGTCACCCAGCTCGGACAGCGACACGGTGTAGATGCCTGCCGAAGCGGCGCCCGCCACCGTCAGGACCGGCCACAGAAGCGGTGTGCCGAAGACCGTGGGGATCAGTGCCGAGGCCACGGCCGTGGCGATGCCGCAGCCCAGCATGACCACGCGCTTCGGAATGTGATCGGCCAACCAGCCGATCGGGAACTGCAGGACCGTATTGCCGATCACGAAGGCAGTAAGTGCCAGTGCGGCCATCTCGTTGTCGAAGCCCTTCTTCACCGCATAGACGGGGAGGAAGCCCAGGTTCGCTGCGTCGATGATGGCGAACATGCCGACGGCGAAGAGCAGGATCGGCGCTTTCCGGATGAAACCGAAGACCGAGAGCGGGGCCTCGTCCTCGCTGTCGACCTCCTCGTCCTTGACGAAGAAGATCGGAATGGTGGCGACCAGCAGGATCACGGCGCCGATCAGGAAGGGGGCCGCCGTATCGATGCCGGTGAAGCTGATCAGCAGTGGACCGCCGCCGAAGCTCAGGGCCAGGACGGAGGCATAGAGCGCAAGGATGCGCGACCGCCATGGGCCTTCCGAAAACCTGACGATCCAGGCCTCGCTGATGGCAAAGAGGGTCGAGACGAAGAATCCGTGCAGGATGCGCAGGCCGAACCACCACCAGAAGATCGGCAGGAAGGGATAGGATACGATGACCAGAGCCGTCATCACCGCAGCACCCAGCACCACCACCTTGGCTCCGAAGCGACGCACCATGGGCGGTATGGCAAAGACCGACAGTACGATGCCCAGCGGTTGCAGCGCGGCCGAATAGCCGATGACCTGGGATGGAATGCCTTCGCGTTCCATGATCAGCGACAGCAGGGGAAACATCAGTCCCAACGTAAAGCCGAAGACCGTGATGGCAGAAATGGCCGCCAGCAGGTTGATGATGCGCTGCCTATCCATGGACGGGTTGCCGTACCAGATGGCCGCGGTTGCGGATGAGGCCGATAAGCAGGATCACGTAGAAGCTCGCGAGCGTGACCGGCATGGCATTGATGCCGAATGTGTCGATCGCGATTCCGGCGATCGGAGGCCCGATCAGGCCGCCGACGCCCCACATGGCCGCAAAGGCCGCCGATCCTGCCACCACGTCCGGTCCCTTGAATGTGTCGCCCATGGTTGTGAGTGCCACGACATAGACACCGAAAGCCGAGGCGGAGAGCAAAACCACCGTGATCCATATGAATGGCGTATTGATGAGCCAGATCAGGCTCAGAGACAGGACGATGGTGCTGCAGGCGGTGAGGATCACCACGCCGCGCCGCGACCAGTGATCGGCCAGCCAGCCCATGGGATAGAACAACACCACGTTCCCGATGATTCCGAAGCCGAGGATGCGGCTCGCCACATCGAGGTCGACGCCATTGCGCAGTCCGAAGATGGTGAAAAACGAGATGAAGACATTGTCGAAGAGCGTTGCCGCGCAGACGGCGAAGAGCAGCAGCGGCGCGCGCCGCACGAAGCGGAAGAAACTACCGTGTTTCTCCTGCTTGAACGCGTCGTCGCTGACCTTGACGAAGGCGAGCGGCAGCAAGGCGACGAGGATGCAGACGATGGCGATCAGCCACGGCGTCCAGCCGTCAATCCCGGTCCAGGGAATGATCAGCGGCCCGACCGAGAATGTGACGGCCAGCACGCTGGTGTAGAGTCCCATGATGCGGCCGCGGTTGCCGTCGCTGGAGAAGGTCAGCACCCAGGCCTCGCTGACCGTGAACAGCGTGCCGGCCGCGATGCCGAAGATCAGGCGCAGCGGGAACCACCACCAGATCGAAGGCGCGAGCTTCATGGCAAGCAGCGCGACGATCAGGATGATGGCAACGAAATAGACGATGCGGCGCGACCCGATGTTGCCGATAAGGCGGGGCAGAAGCGGCCCTGCGAGCAGGATGCCGATCGGCCCCATGGCCGTGTTTGCGCCGATGATCCAGGCCGGATGACCGCCAGCTTCCATGAGCAGTGGCAGCAGTTGCAGCGTGAGCCCCATGGCAATGTCGCAGGCTGCCACCGTCGCGATCGCAGCGACGAGGTTGCCATAGCGCGGCTGTGTGGCCCCGGGGGAAGACATTGGATCGGCTCTCTTGAATCGGCGTTCAACAGGCTGTAGCTGTCCGCCTGGCAGGGGGCAAGGGCAGGGGCGGTGTTGCGCTTGCCCCTCAGCGCAGCTATGCAGCGCCGCCATGACACAACTTCAAGCCTTCATCATTCCTGTGACGGGTTTCCAACAGAACTGCTCGCTTGTCTTCGACAAGGACCAGAAGCGCGGCGCGATCGTCGATCCCGGAGGCGATATCCCGTTGATCCTGGAGGCCATCGAGCAGTCTGGCGTGACAATCGAAAAAATCCTGCTCACGCATGGTCATATCGATCATGCCGGCGGTGCCGCCGAACTCCGCGATACCTTGAAGGTGCCGATCATTGGGCCGCATGAAGACGACCTGTTTCTTTTGGAGGAGCTTGCTGGAACGGGTGCGCAGTATGGGATTGTGGGTGCGCGCAATGTTAAGCCGGATCGTTGGCTGAAGGACGGCGAGAAGGTCAGCGTGGCAGGACTGGACTTCGATATCCTGCATGCGCCGGGCCATTCTCCGGGGTCGGTGGTGTTTTTCAATGACGCCAACCGCTTCGCTCTGATGGGCGACGTGCTCTTCCAGGGCTCGGTTGGCCGCACCGACCTGCCGCGCGGCAACCACGAGACCCTGTTGCGGTCGATCCGCGAGAAGATCCTGCCATTGGGCGACGATGTCGTCTTCCTGCCCGGCCACGGTCCGGCCAGTACCATCGGCCAGGAGCGCGAGACCAACCCCTTCCTCAACGAATAGGGCGGGTCCGGGCCTGCCCGGAGCCCGTGATATAATCGCCGAATCATGAGCAAGCACGTTCCGCCGCCCGAGAATCCGAAAGACATCGAACCCATTGGCCTGAAGGAAGCGCTGGAAGAGCGCTACCTGGCTTATGCGCTCTCCACCATCATGCACCGCGCTCTGCCAGATGTGCGCGACGGGCTGAAGCCGGTGCACCGCCGCTTGCTTCATGTGATGCGGCAGCTGCGGCTCGATCCCAATACGGCGTTCAAGAAGTCGGCCAAGATCGTTGGCGACGTCATGGGCGGCTATCATCCGCATGGCGACCAGTCGATTTACGATGCGCTGGTCCGGCTCGCGCAGGATTTCGCCTCGCGCTATCCGCTGGTCGACGGGCAGGGCAACTTCGGCAATATCGACGGCGACAGCGCCGCGGCCTATCGCTACACCGAAGCCCGCATGACCGAGGTGGCGCGCCTGCTGCTCGACGGTCTGGACGAGGACACGGTCGATTTCCGGCCCAACTACGACGGCTCGCTGCAGGAGCCGGTGGTTCTGCCAGGCGCCTTTCCCAATCTCCTCGCCAACGGGTCGACCGGCATCGCGGTGGGCATGGCGACCTCCATTCCGCCGCACAACGCTGCGGAGCTCTGCGACGCTGCCCTGCATCTGATCAAGGCGCCGAATGCCACGGTCGAGAAGCTGGCCCAGCTGGTGCCCGGCCCCGACTTCCCGACCGGCGGCATCGTCATCGATGACCGCGCCTCGATCGTCGAAGCCTATCGCAGCGGGCGCGGGTCCTTCCGGGTGCGCGCGAAGTGGTCACAGGAAGACCTTGGCCGCGGCGCCTGGCAGATCGTCGTCACGGAGATTCCCTATCTCGTGCAGAAGGGCCGGCTGATCGAGAAGATTGCCGAGCTGATGACCGACAAGAAGTTGCCGCTTCTGGCCGACGTGCGCGACGAGAGCGCCGAGGACATCCGACTTGTGCTGGAGCCCAAGAGCCGCACGGTCGATCCCATGCTGCTGATGGAGCAGCTCTTCAAGAACACCGAACTCGAAGCCCGCATCCCGCTTAACATGAATGTGTTGTCAGGCGGCAAGGTGCCGAAGGTCATGTCGCTGCGCGACGTGCTGCGCGAATGGCTCGACCACCGCAAGGAGGTGCTGGTCCGCCGCACCAACTTCCGCCTCGGCGAGATCGCAAGGCGGCTGGAGATTCTCGAGGGCTATCTCGTCGCCTATCTCAATCTCGACGAGGTGATCCGCATTATCCGCGAGGAGGACGAACCCAAGCCTGCGCTGATGAAGCGGTTCAAACTGACCGAGACGCAAACCGAGGCCATTCTCAACATGCGTCTGCGCGCCCTGCGCAAGCTCGAGGAAATGGAGATCCGGAGCGAGCACACGAAGCTCACCAAGGAACAGAAGGCACTGAAGGCGCTGCTCAAGTCGGAAGACGAACAGTGGTCCACGATTGCCGGCGAGATCAAGGACGTGAAGGAGAAGTTCTCGAAGAAGACCGAGCTTGGCCGGCGCCGTACCGATTTCGCAGAGGCGCCGGAGATCGACGTCGATCTCGAACAGGCGCTGATCGAGAAGGAACCGATCACCGTGGTGTGTTCGGAGAAGGGCTGGATCCGCACCATGAAGGGGCACATGGAGGACTACTCCACGCTGTCCTACAAGGACGGCGATCAGGGCAAGTTCGCATTCCACGCCATGTCCACCGACAAGATCGTGCTGTTCTCGTCATCGGGCAAGTTCTTCACGCTGGACGCGGGCAAGTTGCCCGGAGGCCGCGGCCATGGCGAACCGGTAAGGCTGATCTGCGATCTCGATGCGGCCGATTCCATCGTCGCACTCTATGTCTACCAGCCCGGCACCAAGCGATTGCTGGTGTCGACGGAAGGCGATGGCTTCATCGTGGCCGAGGAAGAATGCCTGGCGACGACCCGAAAGGGAAAGCAGGTATTGAACGTGAAGGCGCCCGTGGAGGCGCAGGTCTGCGTGGCCGTGCCGGAGGGCGCCGACCACGTGGCGGCCATCGGCGACAACCGGAAGATGATCATCTTCAAGATCGGCGAGTTACCGGAGATGACGCGCGGCAAGGGGGTGCGGCTGCAGAAGTTCAAGGACGGCGGCCTTTCCGATGCGCGTGCCTTCAAGCTGAAGGACGGCCTGTCCTGGGTCGACAGCTCAGGTCGGACCTGGAACGTGACCGATCTGAAGGAATGGATCGGCGAACGCGCGCAGTCTGGCCGCCTGCCGCCCAAGGGCTTTCCGAAGACCAACAGATTCGGCTGAGCGCTGCCAGCCTGGTCCTTGCGGGCGATCAACTTTCCGAGAGCGCTGAATCCGTGTCTTGTTGTGGGGCTATTGTCTCCTGCAAGTGGAATTGTAATGTTACCCATGAACGACTGTCAGAGAGGAGAAGGTTTTGTCATGAATGGTTATACCAGAGGTCTGGCGGCTGTGATGGCAGGTGCACTTGCCGTGGCGGTTGCAACGCCCACACCAGTGCTGGCCAACAAAAAGGAAGCTGCCGCGGTGGGTGCGCTGATTGGCCTTGCGGTCGGCGCCGCCGCTGCGTCGAACTACAAGAATCACGACTATCGCCGGTCGCGCTGGGACGACCCATTCAGTCCGCATCACGACATCCTCTGCTATCCGCGCATCGGCGAATGCTACAAGTATGGGCAGTATTCGGCGAAGTGGACAGCAAAGATCTATGGGTATTGAGGAGAAGGCAATGATGAAGCGCTTTGGAGTTGCAATTGCCTCGGCTGTCACGGCTGCTGCCCTGTTTTCGTTGCCAGGACTCGCCCAGGATGCCGAAAAGGCCAAGATGACCACCGAAATGGACCTGCATGTTACGGACCTCGCCGATGGCATGCTCAGCCCCTATCTGGACAAGGACGAGCAGACACTGATGAAGTCACTGGCCTACCAGCATGCCGTTGCGCTGAACTGCAAGGGCCTGTCGGTCGACCAGGCGAAATCCCAGGCGCAGCTCGAGCGCGTGTTCCCGCAGGCCGAGATGGACAAGATGACGGAGGAGCAGCAGCTCGCCATGACCACGTCGGTCATGATGGGGTTCAGCGCGGTCATGGGCGGTCAGTTCGCGATCGCCGCAGTGGATTACGATGCGTACTGCAAGGCGGCCGAGGCGGACTTCGCCTCCAAGGACGGCAGCGACACACACCTGATCCTCGTCAAGGCGCCGTGAGGCGTCAGGCTTGAACGTACTGCTGGATCCGGCGTGATGAGGCTTCTCCGCCGTCATCTCCTGTTCGCGCCGTATCTGTTCCTTGCGTGGGCCGCTCACGCCGACGACGGGGCGTGGGCGGAACTGCGTGGCAACGAGATCGTGCTCTTCCGTCATGCCAATGCGCCCGGCACTGGCGATCCGCCTGGGTTCGTTGTCGGAGACTGCTCCACCCAGCGCAATCTCGATGAACGGGGCAGGGTGCAGGCGCGCGCCATCGGCGAGGTGTTTCGCAATCGCGGCATTCGCGTGGGCCGGGTACTGTCGTCGCAATGGTGCCGGGCGCGTGACACAGCGGACCTGGCCTTTCCGGGCCAGGTCAGCCTTGAACCGGCCTTCAATTCCTTCTTCGGCAACCGTGAGAGCGAGGACCGCCAGACGGCAGAGGCGCGGCGTGTGCTCCACGACTGGGCTGGGCCCGGCGTTCTGGTGGTCGTCACGCACCAGGTCAACATCTCGGCGCTTACCGGCATCGCACCCAAGTCGGGCGAAGGGATCGTACTGCGGCTGTCGGGCGGGCAGCTCACGGTTGTCGGTCGACTGCCTGCACCGGGTGCTTAGGGGTTGACAGTTACTGACTGCCGGGTTAGTTCTTCGTTATGACTGACCAGTCAGTAACAAAAGGTCGACAGCGCCGCCCCGACGCGCGTCCCGCCGAGATTCTCGGCGCCGCTCTGGAACTCTTTGCCGAGAAGGGCTTCTCGGGCACCCGGCTTGAGGATGTGGCGGCGCGGGCTGGCCTCAGCAAGGCGGCCATCTATCTCTACTTCGACGGCAAAATGGACCTGCTGCGGGCTCTGGTGCAGGAGATGGCCGGCGCCAACCTGGCCGTCGCGGGCAGCATCGCGCAGGGAGTTGATGAAGGTGGTGATCTCGGAAAGCCGGGCCCATCCCGAGATCGGAAAGCTCTATCTGGACAACGTGATCCGGCACGGACTGCCGCTCTTTGAGGGGCTGATCGCCCGCGGAGTGGCGGCCGGCGAATTTCGCAGCCTGGACCCGTCACTTGCCGCCAAGTCGCTGATCTCTCCGATGTTGCTGGCAGCGATCTGGAAAACCGTCTTCGAGCCCCTGGGGGCCGAGACACTGGATATCGAAGGGCTTGCCAGGCAGCATGTGGACATCCTGCTGAAAGGAATGGCGCCATGAAACGCTTCATTCCCGTGGTGGTCGTGGCCCTGGCCGTTACGATGTTTTGGTACCGCGATCTCTGGCTGCCCCAGCCAGCAGGCCGGTCCGGTTATCTTGGTTACATAGAAGGCGAGACGATCCTCATGGCAGCGCCGATTGCGGGGCGCGTCGTGTCGCGCCCTGTCGAACGCGGCGCATTGGTCACAGCGGGCACTCGCGTCTTCTCGCTGGATCGCGCTGTTGCGGAGGCTGACGTGTCGCGCGCCGAAGCCGCGCTGGAGGCCGCTGCGGCCAGCTACGACAATCTGCTCACCGGCAAACGCGCGCCCGAACTGGCGGAGATCGAAGCCCAGCGGCGTGAAGCCGAAGCGAACCTGGCGCTGGCCCGTAAGGAGCTTACGCGAGCGCGCACGCTGGCCAACTCGGGCACAGCCGCACAGTCGCGCCTGGACACGGCCGAAACGGACGTCGCGCGCTACGAGATGCGGGTGGCCCAGGCCGATGCCGCGGCTGACACTGCCGCGCTTCCAGCCAGGGACAAGGAAATCGAAGCGGCCCGTGCACATGTGGCGGAAGCACAATCGGCCGTCGCCGCCGCGCGCCACAAGCTGAGTGACCTCGAGCCGCGTGCGCCGCGATCGGCGCGGGTTGAGGACACGTTCTTCGAGGTTGGAGAATGGGTGAATGCGGGCCAGCCTGTCGTGTCGCTCTTGCCGCCGGAAGCCGTGAAGCTCCGCTTCTTCGTTCCCGAGCCCGTAGTAGCCCGGGCGCAGCCAGGTACGACGGTGACCTTCACCTGCGACGGATGCGGCGAAGCGCGGCAGGCGGTGATCACCAGCGTCGCCTCTGTTCCCGAGTACACGCCGCCAGTCATCTATTCGCAGGAGGCCCGGTCCAAGCTGGTTTTCCGGGTCGAGGCGAGGCCAGTATCGCCCGCGGGCCTGCTGCCCGGGCTGCCGGTCGCCGTGGCGCCGCTGTCATGACCGCTGCGACGGCCATCGACGTGAAGGATCTGGTGAAGACCTATGGCAGCCGGACCGTTGTCGATCATGTCGACCTCCGCATTGCGCCAGGTCGGATCTGTGGCTTTCTCGGTCCCAACGGTTCCGGCAAGACGACGACGCTGCGCATGATCTGTGGCCTGCTGACACCTGATGGCGGCAGCGGCACCTGCCTGGGGCACGACATCATTCTGGAGCGCAATGCCATCAAACGCCAGACGGGCTACATGACCCAGCGCTTCGGTCTCTATGAAGATCTCACCATTCGCGAGAACCTCGAGTTCGTCGCGCGGCTCTATCGGCTCGATCATCTCCGCGGCCGGGTCGGCCGGTCGCTTGAACGGCTGGGCCTTGCCACACGCCAGCATCAGCTTACCGGATCGCTTTCCGGTGGCTGGAAGCAGCGGCTGGCCCTTGCGGCCTGCGTTTTGCACGAGCCGAAGCTCCTGCTGCTCGATGAACCCACGGCGGGTGTCGATCCCAAGGCGCGGCGGACCTTCTGGGACGAGATCCACGCCCTGGCCGGGCAGGGGATTACCGTGCTGGTGTCCACTCACTACATGGATGAAGCCGAACGCTGCCATGAGATTGCCTACATCGCCTATGGCCGCCTGATGGCGCGCGGGACCTCGTCCGAGATCATAACCCAGTCCGGTCTCAAGGCAGTGGTGGCGACAGGCCCTGGCGCGGACAGGCTTGCACCCCTGCTGCGCGATGCGCCGGGGATCACCGCCGCTGCGGCCTTCGGAACGACCCTTCACGTCTGCAGCACGGATGAGGCCGCCCTCGACCGCGCCATATCACCCTACCGCAGTAACGGCATTTCGTGGAAACGCGAGGCGCCGACGCTGGAAGATGTCTTCATTCACCTGATGGGGCAGGCGCAGGACAACGCGCTGGCGCTCTGACATGGAATTCCTCGCAAGGCTCTGGGCCATGATCGTCAAGGAGGCGCTGCAGCTCAAGCGCGACCGGCTGACCTTCAGCATGATGTTCGGCGTGCCGATCATGCAGCTGGTGCTCTTCGGCTTCGCCATCAACAACGATCCGAAGGCGCTTCCCACCGCGATCCTCTCGTCGGATCAGTCCTCCATCACACGTGCCGTGGTCCAGGCGATCGAGAACACAAGCTACTTTTCGCTCATCCATCTGGCGGCAAGCGAGGCGGAAGCGGACGAGTTGCTGCAGCGTGGCGAGGTGCAATTCGTCATCACCATTCCGGGTGACTTCACCCGCCACATCATGCGCGGGGAGGTGGCGCAGATTGCGGTCGAGGCCGATGCCACCGATCCGGCCACGACAGGCCCGGCGCTATCGGCGGTCAACCAGGCCGTGACACAGGCGCTCGGTCATGAACTCTCCGGCCCGCTGGCATATCTCAAACCGCGGGCCGCGCCGGTCGAGATCGTCGTTCACCGCCGCTACAATCCGGAGGGACTCACGCGCTACAATATCGTACCGGGCCTGCTCGGCATCATCCTGACGATGACCATGGTCATGATGACAGCCCTTGCCGTTACCCGGGAGCGTGAACGCGGCACAATGGAGAACCTTCTGGCCATGCCGGTTCGCCCGATCGAGGTGATGGCCGGCAAGATCGCACCCTACATCCTGATCGGAACGGTGCAGGTGATGGTTGTCCTCGCAGCAGCCAGGGTGCTGTTCGACGTTCCCTTTGTCGGCAGCTATGGTCTGTTCTGCGCTACCACCCTGCTGTTCATCACCGTCAACCTGGCCATCGGCTTTACCTTCTCGACCATCGCCAGAAACCAGTTGCAGGCGATGCAGATGTCGTTCTTCTTCATCATGCCCTCGATCCTTCTCACTGGCTTTGCCTTCCCCTTCCGGGGCATGCCGTACTGGGCACAGGCGATCGGCGAAGCCATGCCGGCCACGCACTTTCTCCGCTTGGTACGGGGTGTGATGCTGAAGGGTGCAGACCTTCAGCAGATGTCGCCGGAGATCGCCGTGCTGGCGCTCACACTGGTCGTCGTCGCCGCGGTGGCCGTGAGCCGCTACAAGGTGACGCTGGACTAGGCCTTCGCCTATCCCTCGCGCACGGCCCAGGCGAAGCCTTCGTCATCGATGAGCATCGAGACGACATCGCCCTCCTGGACATGCATGTCTTCGCAGAGGGGATGGAAGGCTTGATGCCAGTGGCTGCCGGTCAGCGCCGCATTGGAGACAGAGGCCCCGCCGAAGTCCGCCGTGAACCAGCTGAGCACGCCATGGACGGTGCCGGACTGCAGCACCTTCAGCTTGTGAATCTCGGGTTCCGGACAGTTGAGATAATGGAAGTTGCGGTACTGCAGCTCGTTGCTCAGGAAGTCATGGTTGAAAAGTTCGGACCGCACAGGAAAGTAGTTGAGCGTGGAGAAGTCATTCAGCGCGCGGAGATCGAAGCCGCAGGCGCTGCCGGCTCTGTTCAGGTTTGCGATTTCCTCGGATTGGACCAGGGCAATGGACTGGGTCACCACCGAAGGCATCACGACGGTCCTCGGTCCTGCAAGTCGGCGGATGTCGTGCGCGACAGAAAAGAATCCTTCGCCCACGACCCCGCAGTCGATGGTTTCGGTGAAGATCACATCGGGCTCCATCGGGAGCAAGCCACGGCCAATGGCGTTGGTCGAGCTGTCGTTTATGATCTCGATGCGATCGGCATAGGGTGTGGCGCCGACGATGCGGCCGGCTACTGCAGCCAGATTTGCGTTGATCTCGCATGTCACGACCCGCGCCGCGCCGTACTTGGCAAAGAGCAGCGCGATGAGGCCGGTTCCTGTCCCGATCTCGACCACGGTCTTGCCAACGAGGTCGAGCCGCGCGATCGCCGCCTCGATTGCTGCATTGCGGGCGTCGTCATTGACCATTGGAAAGTGCCAGGCAGGAAAATCTCTTCGCCGATCGGTGAGGCGAGGATGTGCTGCGACTTTCCCGTCTCGAATATTCGTGCGTCCGACTGCAGAAATGATGTTCATCGATCTATGGCCCCACCTAAGATGTTCGACGTCCAATCAAGGAGAAGAAGGTAAAAAGTTGACGAACTGGTAAAGTCAAAGTTAACCAAAACGGATTCTTGGTACACCCGTTTCTGAAGTAATAGTTAACGGCCGTTCGGCTATTGCGCACAAGACAGGCTTGCAAGCGCAAACCCATCAGTAATGCGCCGGCTTTCTCGACGTCTCGGCCGCAGCCTAACCGCCTGATCTTCTTCGCCGCGGTGCTCTGTTAGCCGCTTGTTAGGCACGATCCTTCATCGATCGTTTTGCATTCAGGTTGCAAAGTGGTCCTTCGATTGGCATCGCGAGTATTTGGAATCGCACAAGCAAACGTGACGAAGAGAATTTGGCCGCTGTAGCTGAAGCAGACATGAAACGTACAGAGTACTATATCTCCAAGGGTCGTATTGTACCCACTCTCGACGTTACGAGAGGGGAGTCTCTGTCCGAGCGCATGGTCCTCGGCAAGACGAAGGCAGTGAAGATTGTTGTCGAGAGCGGCACGACCATAAAGTGGCACGCCGCATTTGCAGACTGGTCGTCCCTGTTCTTTGTGAAGGAACACATGTTCGATCTCGAAGGCCCTTACACCCTCAGCTATTATCTTTCGGGTTGGTTCGTCGAAAAGTATGACAACGTCGTCGATGCCAGCAATCGGATCGACCAGCTTATTGCCAAAAGCGATGTTCACCTGTCATCGCGCGTTTACATGCGCTCGTTCAATCCGGAGGGTCACGAACTTCCGGAAGTGCTGAGTCAGACCCTGAAGACCGGGCAGGCGCCGCCTGAATCCTCCGTCGACTGCTCCTTCGACTTTGCCACCGGTCAAGCCAAGGTCGAGCGTATTGGCCGGGAGTCGGCAATCGCCAAGCTCTGGGGCTTGTCCCCTGTGACCACGCCCTGCATTTCCGGCACGAACTACGATATCGAGATTTCCCGTTCCTATGCCGAGGTGCTTCAAACGGGGCGGCCGCACTATGACCATGTCTACGCGGCGATGATGGGCAGCGACGCTGAGATTTCCTGGATACCCTATCAGCGGCTCGTCTTGCCGCATCCGACAAAGCGGGGCCGTGCCCGCCTCGTGACCGTCGTGACCGAAGTCACGCCAGTTGATATTGCTGTGGTGTAACCAGCATCTCCTCGATCAGCTGCTCAAGCCCGCGACGCTCTGCAATCGCGATCCACTCGACATCGTCGGCGCCCTCGGGGCCCCACTGCCAGCTGAAGAACCCGCGCTCAATATAGCTGAAGCCCATGCGATTGAGATGGCCTCGGGTTGCCATGGTCTGGCTAGCGAGGGCCCAGATGGCATCGGGATTCCACCTGAGCAGCGCGAGTAGCATGCCCAGCCGGCCGAAGACTTCGACGACGCGGCGCGCCTTGACCCTGCGGTCGATCCAGAGTTCGCCGTGGTAGACGAGATTGCCGCGGATCTGTTCCGATATGCTTCCGGAAGGTGGCGAGGCGAGCAGCGGGACCAGCACTTCTTGTCGGCGCATGTAGAGGCCGATGGTATAGGTCGGTCCCCAGTCCGCAAGGCTTGAGTTCACATTGTCGAGCCTGAAGGCCTGCAGACCGACGGTCTGACCTTGCTCGTCGAGCAGCTGCATCCAGAAGAACCGGTTTCCTTGCGTATTGTTGACGGATTGATCGAAATAGGGCGCTACGGTTTCCTGACGGACGCTCTGCTTGAGTGCAGCCAGTTGCCTCAGGTCATCGTGGGTCGAAACCGAAAGCCCCTGCTCGTGCAGTTCGCGCTCAAGCGAACTTACCACTCTTGTTGCTCCCAGAGGATTTCGAAGGCCGACTGTGTTCATCGTTTGTGCCTGGTTCAATTCTGTCGTTCGCTGCCGGTCGGTAGAAAGTTGAGACGTCCGGGGTGGATCGAACAGAGTGATCCAGTGCGAAGGGCGGGGGACATTTCCTATTCATACAGTGCAGAGCAGCTGTGTGGGCCTTGGCGCAATACGCCAACAGCCAGTCGTTCCCCCGCGGCCGGGCGTTCCGCGAATCTCCGCCGCCACCTCCGTTATCGTCTTTGCGCTACCCAGATGGCGGCCTGACCGGCTCGCCCCTCGGGATACGGTAACCTTAATGATAGCGGCCTTTGTTTTTGGTTAACGCAGCGACAATTTGCGCTCTATGTAACCTAGGGCATGCGACCAGCCGGCAGCACCGAAGGTGGCGGCGGCGAGAGCCGGAAGAGGCGGTCGACGGCCTAAGAAGGCGGCGAAGACCAGGCCTGGGACAAACGCCAGCCACTGTGGGCGATGAGGGTCACGATGACAATGCAGCCTCCGACCAGAACCATCGTGCTGGGAATCTCAGCAAACAGCAGCCAGATCCAGATGGGGGTCAGAACTGTCTCCAGGAGGAAGAACATGCTCACATCAGCGGAAGGCAGGAAGCGCGGGCCATTGGCAATGAGGGTCGACGCCAGGGGAATCGCCAACAGGCCATTGAGCCCAATCCAGAACAGTGCCGTCATGCCGAAGGACGATGTATTCAGCAAGGAAGCCGGATCGACCTTGAAAAACACCAGCGCGATGATCGCCGAACAAAGGCTGCCGATGGCAAAACTGGTCGCGACATTCTTGCCGCTCGCCCTGATGATGGTGAGGGCGGTCGCGGTGCAAAAAGCGGATATCAGTGCGAGAATGTCCCCGAACCAACTCCCTGCATGAATACCGTCCCACACGATGATCGCCACGCCGAAAAGGGCAACAAACGTGGCGAGCCAGGTATATGGATGGGTCCGTTCCTTGATGAAGATGCGCGACAGCATCGCAGTGATCACGGGAATCAGGGCGATAACGAACACGACATTGGCAGCGTTGGTATTCACGATTGCGCCGATGTACGTGATGTTCGCCAGTGTGCTGACACCGGCTACGATCAGGCCTGTCGTTCCGGCCAGATAGCGCAACTTGTTGCCGGTGACCTGTCTTATCGCCAGCCACACGAAGCTGATCGACAAGAAGAGGAAGATGCCCCGAGCGAAGACCATGGTCCATTGGTCAGCCATGGAGAGGCGGAGAAGCGGGAGATCAAGCGTGAACAACAACCCGCCCAGGGTCGTGATTGCCAGACCTTTCCTTATGCGGCCCGCCTGCGCAGACGTCCTATCGAACATGATATCCGTTCAGTTTCCGGTCGAGACTAGGCCCGCATCTCTCGTAGAACAAAATCGATAACTCAAGGTCAAGTCATGTGACAAAGACGCAACGATGTCACAATAACAGCACAATGATTCATCATTCACTATCAGGATGAACAAAACTTGACGCAATGTCAAACAACGGAGGTCAGCGGATCAGGCTCCAGCCATTTGCGGTCAGACGCTCCTGCGGCCTGAAGCGCGACTTGTAGTCCATCTTGTTGGACCCATTGACCCAATACCCGAGGTAGAGATAGGGCAGACCAAGCCGCCGGACCCTCTGGATGTTGTCGAGAATCATGAAAGTCCCGAGACCGCGCCGAGACTGATCAGGATCATAGAAGCTGTAGATCATCGACACGCCGTCGCCAAGGATATCGATGAGAACGGCGGCGACGAGTCTCTCCTCCGCGCCTGTGCTCCGAGCCCGGTATTCCACCAGCCGGCTGTCGACGAAATTGTCGTCGACCATGGCCGCGAAATCCAATGCCGTCATGTCGGCCATGCCGCCGTCGCCATGGCGTTTGTCAATATAGGCTCGGAAGAGACTGTAATGTTCGCGTGTCGCCAGCGGTCTGACCACCATGCTTTCGATGTCTGAATTCGCCCGCAGGTTACGTCGGAAGGCCCGGCCAGGCACGAAGGTGTTGACCGGCACGCGGACCGAAACGCATGCCGCGCAGCCTTCGCAGGCCGGCCGATAGGCGATGTTCTGGCTGCGTCGGAAGCCGCCCTGCGAAAGCTGCGTGTTGAGGGAGCGCGCATCCTGCCCGACGAGGTGGGTGAACACTTTTCGTTCGACCTTGCCGTCCAGGTAGGGGCAGGGTGAAGGCGCAGTGATGAAAAACTGGGGGAAGTTGCGCCGTTCGATGCTCACGGTCGGTGTCCGGCTCCACGTCTGAGTGCGGATATAATGCCGCCTCTCACCCTGCATTCAAGGGAATTCGGCAGTTTGAATTCTCCTGCGTGATGTCCTAACCAAGTCATTGAAAGCGCAGCAGGAGATTTCGCGATGACAAGGGTGGCCTGGATCGGACTCGGGGTGATGGGCTTTCCGATGGCCGGACACCTTGCGAAGCGCGGCGGTTTCGACGTGACAGTCTATAACCGGACGGCTGCCAAGGCCGCCAGATGGGTGGAGGCCTATGGCGGCAGGGCGGCCGCAACGCCGCGCGCCGCAGCAGAGGGCACAGATGTCGTCTTCGCCTGTGTGGGCAACGATGACGACCTCCGTCAGGTTGCCGTTGGACCGGAAGGCGCCTTCCAGGCCATGAAGCGAGGCGCTCTCTTTGTTGATCATACGACGGCATCGGCGACGGTCGCCCGCGAGCTCCATGGCCTTGCCAAGGCACAGGGCTTGGGTTTTGTGGATGCGCCAGTGTCCGGGGGGCAGGCCGGTGCCGAGAATGGCGTGCTGACCGTCATGTGCGGTGGAGATCCGGCTGACTATGACCGGGCGGAGCCGCTGATCGCGCATTTTTCACGCATGCGGAAGCTGCTGGGTCCTGCAGGATCCGGCCAGCTGGCCAAGATGTGCAACCAGATCGCCATTGCCGGGCTCGTGCAGGGATTGGCAGAGGCCGTCAACTTCGGGATGAAGGCCGGTCTCGACATGCTGGCCGTGGTCGACGTGATCTCAAAGGGCGCTGCCGGATCCTGGCAGATGGAGAACCGCCACAAGACGATGATTGAAGGAAAGTTCGACTTCGGTTTCGCCGTCGACTGGATGCGCAAGGACCTCTCCATCTGCCTGGAGGAATCGCGGCGCAATGGCGCGCCCCTTCCGGTGACCGCACTGGTGGATCAGTTCTATGCGGAAGTGCAGAAGCTCGGCGGCAGACGCTGGGATACGTCCAGCCTCATCGCGCGCTTCCAGAGGCTGGACCGCTAGCCCTTGAGCTGCCTCGCCACATCGAGGGCGAAGTAGGTAAGGATTCCATCCGCGCCGGCGCGCTTGAAGGCCATCAGGCTTTCGGAGATCACCTTTTTTGGATCCAGCCAGCCATTCTGGCAAGCGGCCATGATCATCGCATACTCTCCCGACACCTGATAGGCATAGGTCGGAACACCGAACGTTGCCTTCACCCGATGGACAATGTCGAGATAGGGCATGCCGGGCTTGACCATCACCATGTCGGCGCCTTCGGCGATGTCGAGCGCCACCTCGCGGATGGCCTCGTCGGTGTTGCCGGGATCCATCTGATACGTGCGCTTGTCGCCCACCAGCGTGCCGGAAGACCCCACTGCATCGCGGAAGGGTCCATAGAATCCGGATGCATACTTGGCGCTGTAGGCCATGATCTGAACATGCTGCAGCCGGTTGCCTTCGAGTGCGGCCCGGATGGCGGCGATCCGGCCATCCATCATGTCCGATGGCGCAATGATGTCGCAGCCGGCCTGGGCCTGCACCAGCGACTGCTTGACCAGGGCCTCAATGGTGGCGTCATTGAGGATTTCGCCGCCGTCCATCAAGCCGTCATGGCCATGGCTTGTATAGGGATCGAGAGCAACGTCGCACATGATGCCGATGTCGGGCACGGCATCCTTTATGGCCCGCACCGCTTGGCAAACCAGATTGTCGGGATTGAAGGCTTCGCGGGCATCGGCGCTGCGCAGCGATGCCGGCGTATTCGGGAACAGGGCGATCGCCGGTATGCCAAGTTCGGCGGCCTGCTCCGCCCTGCGGACAAGGCGGTCGACGGTGTGGCGTTCCACGCCCGGCATCGACGGCACCGGAACGGTTGTCTCCTTTCCCTCGATCACGAACAGGGGCCAGATCAGGTCGGACACCTGCAGGCTGTTCTCCCGAACCAGATCGCGAGACCAGGCCGTCCGCCGATTGCGGCGCATGCGGAGATGGGGAAAGGACGGCATCGGCAATTCAGTCATGGTCGCTCCGTAACGGGTCGGTGGCATCTCGAGAAACGGTGCTTTGCCGCTTTCTCACTGGCAGATGCGATAGTCATTCTTGCGCTGGATTGCGTCCACATGGAAGTGGTCGCCATGATAGGCATCGGACCCAGGTCCAAGCACGGTTGCAAACTGCTTGCAGGCGCCGCTGCGGACGGCCTCGAGGAAGGACCTCTTGCTGGAAACGCCGATCACGGGCGATTCCCCCCAGCCGTCGCCGATTGAAATGTCCTTGGTCTTGCCGAAGCTGAAGCCAGACATGTCGAGGGCATTGGCCCTGCCATGCTCGCTCAGCTTGCCGCCCTTCTGGTTGTTTCGACCGCGGCAGACATAGGATGCGGCGTTGCGGATGGCGGTCACACGGGTGCCGAGCCTGGACTGCGCCTCGGGCTGGACCGTCTGGCTGACCCACAGAAAGAGCTGCCTCGCCATGCTGCAGGTGACTTTGGCCGGCGGGACGATGTCGACATCCGCCACGCGCGTCAATTCCACGGGCGCCGCTGCGCCGCAACCATCGGGACCGCCCAGGCTGGCGACGGGTTCGTAGGCAAGATCGAGGCCCGCAAGCTGTGTCTTGCAGGCAGCCAGGGCGTCTGCCACTTGCGTTTCGGTCCAGACCGCCGGCGTAACCGGTGTCGCATCGCCAAGGGGCTGTGAGGGTTGATCGGGCTTCGGCCGCGGAACCGGAACGGCCTTACTGGTCGCTGCCGTCTCCGGCTTCGGCCTTGGAATCGGGATGGCCTGTGCCCGCACGTCGCCGCATGTCATCAACAGCACGGTGGAGATCAGAAGCAGCGTCGGGATGTTCATCAACCCATTACACCCAGCTCTCCTCGGCTTGGCAAGCGAACCGTCCGGCATGCGTTCAGAGGCCATTAAGCGCATTGCCTCAGACCCCGTTAAGGGCGTCCGAAAAGACTCCATAAACTCTAGGCGAACTCGGCTCAAACAATTGAAAATATAAGGACAAATTTACCGAACCCCTTGAACCGATCTTAAGTCCCTCGGCCGTAGGGTCACACGCATAGGGGGGATCAGTCTGCCAACAAGAGCTGACCCTGTCCGACAAGGGAAAAGGTGGATAACATGCGTGTGGATACGATGGGGGCGTTGCGCCCCGTGCCGGCAGAGCCGGCGGAGAACCCGATCAAGCCGCGGTACCTCGAAGCGCTCACGCTGATCGAGCGCCTGCATCGCCGGCTTCTCGACGTGATCAAGGATGATTTCGAGCGGAGCGGGGAGCCCGAAGTGAACCCGGTTCAGGCCCTGCTCCTGTTCAACATTGCCGACGCCGAGTTGACCGCCGGAGAGCTGAAGACCCGCGGTCACTATCAGGGCTCCAATGTCTCCTACAATCTCAAGAAGCTGGTCGAATCCGGCTATGTCCATCACGAACGCTCGGCCACCGACAAGCGCTCGGTGCGCGTGCGCCTGACCGACAAGGGCCGCGCCATCCGCGAGCGAGTAAATGCGCTGTACAATCGTCAGCTTCAGGCGGTGGAGCAGGTGGTGGGCCTCAACACCGAAGAACTGGACCGGCTCAACAAGGCCCTGACCCGCCTCGAACGCTACTGGACCGACCAGATCCTCTACCGCCTCTGATCGGCGCCTGCGCACTCATCCGACGACCGGACGCTGTGGCCGAAAAGCCGCAGCGTTCTACTTTTTGCCGTAGCCCACCCCAAGGAGCGCCAAGCTCCCACAGTGTCGCCTCAATTACCGGTAGACACCGTGGCTGACGTGTGGCGGAGTTTTGACGAGTCGAGGTGGGGCTGATAAGACCCCTCAAGGGCTGCAGGTCGGGACGCTAGGTGTGGCCTTACGGCATGAGGTCGGCTGAAGAGGATTGCGGATGGCTTTTCTTGGGTTTGGGGTTTCGCGGGTTCTGAAAGCGGTTGCCGCTTCGGGCGTAATCATGGGATTGCTGGCCATGGCCGCCGTTCCGCCGGTGGCGCTCGCCGGCAGTGGTGAACCTGCCCACAAGCTCCTGAAAAAGTCTTCGAAACAGGCCTCAGCGCCGGTGAAGCAGAACTGGTCTTCGGGCGGCAACACCGCTGGCGGCAAGGCGACCACCGAGACGGCTGTGCTGAGCGGGCAGGCGACGACTCCCTTCATCACCGCAGACAGTACCGACAAGATGCAGGCTGTGCTGTCGCGTTACGAGCAGATCGTGTCAGCCGGCGGCTGGCCATCGGTCCCCTCCGCGAAGTTCAAGAAAGGCGCCAAGAACAAGGGCGTCTTCGCACTCAATCAGAGGCTTTTCGTTGAAGGCTATCTCCGCAAGGAGGGAACCGAAGGCGAGTTTGCCGACACCTATACGTCTGCCACGGCCGACGCCGTGAGCCGGTTCCAACGCAACCATGGACTGGCGGTGACTGGCGTCGTCGACAAGCCCACCTTGCGCGAGCTGAATGTGAGTGCCTCGAGCCGTCTTGCCACACTCAGGGCCAATGTGCCGCGGCTGTCCGAATACTCCAAGGATCTGGGCGGCCGCTACGTGGTGGTGAACGTGCCGGCGATGCAGATCGAAACCGTAAGCGACGGGTCGGTCTATTCCCGCCACAATGCGGTGGTTGGCCGTCCGTCGCGTCCCACCCCCGTGGTCATGACGCCGCTGACGGTCATCAGGTTCAATCCCTACTGGAACGCGCCGCCCTCGATCGTGGAGAAGGACATCCTGCCCAGCATGATGTCCGGCAGTCCCGCGAAGGTGATGGAAAAGATGAACATGAAGATCTTCAAGGGCGTGGGCGGCCCGGAGATCAATCCGAATTCGGTGAACTGGCGCCGCGCCGTGGTGGATGACTATCACTTCCGCCAGGAGCCGGGCGGAACCAATGCGATGGCGACTGCCAAGATCGAGTTCACCAGCCCGCACGGAATCTATCTTCACGATACGCCGGAGCCGCAGCTGTTCAGCCACGGCCAGCGCTTCTATTCGTCCGGATGCGTGCGCGTCGAAAAGGTAGCCATCCTGATCGACTGGATCCTGCAGGGTCAGGAAGGCATCGACAGCAGCCGCATCGCCGAACTGGCCGAGACCAAGGAACGTCTGGACGTGACGATTGCCAATGCGCCCCAGATCCGGGTCGCTTATCTGACCGCCTGGCCGACCGCAGACGGCGTGGCCGCATTCCGGCCGGACATCTACGAGCTGGATGGAACCGGTTTTGTCATTGGACAGCCATTGCCGGTGGGCGAGACCATGGGCGGCAAGCGCTATGTGCTGAAGCCGATTCCCCGCTCGCCAAGCGCCGTTGATGAAGACGAGGCCTCAGGCTTCGCGTCCTTCTTCTTTCGCAATGGCAACCAGAGCAAGAACGCCGTCGGTGTCAGGTCCAGCGTCAAGTCCGACGACAGCCTGATCGGTACCAAGAAGTCGGCCACGGCGAAGGAAAAGGTCGATACGAAGAAGACCACTGCCGCCATTACAACCAAGAAGAAGAAGGTCCTCGCTTCAGAGGATGTTGCCGGGCCCAAGAAGACCAACTGGAATTCCGGCGACTCCAAGAAGACTGCGGCCACCAAGAAGAAGAAAAAGGTGACCACCGCCAAGGCCCAGACCAAGCAGACCGACAAGAAGACCGTCGCTGCCGCGGCCAAGAAGGATACGACGAAGAAGTCGACATCCACCGCAGCCGTAAAGAAGGATGCGACGAAGAGTTCGACAACCACCGCTGCTGCCAAGCCCAAGCCGCCGGAGAAGTGCAAGGCCGCAGCTGATGGCACCTTGCCAAAGGGGTGCGAGGTCGCGGCGAAGAAACCGGCCGCCAAGCCTGCCGCAGAAACGGCCGCTGCAAATTGACGCTGCGCGGACTTGACCTCGGTCAAGCCCCGCAGTTTTTCCGTAATGCATCGTATCAATATGTCTCGCTTCGACTACGCACAGCACTTTGACGCGGCACTCGCCCAGCTCCGCAACGAGGGCCGCTACCGCGAATTCGCCAACATCTGCCGGGTCAAGGGCGAGTTCCCCAAGGCCATTTACCGCGGCAAGGGCGAAGAGAAGCCTGTCACCGTCTGGTGTTCCAACGACTATCTTGGGATGGGCCAGAACAAGGCGGTACTCGACGCAATGCACGCGGCGCTGGAGCACGTCGGGGCAGGATCCGGCGGCACACGTAACATTTCCGGGACCACCCACTTTCACGTCGAACTCGAACAGGAACTGGCCGGCCTCCACGGCAAGGAATCTGCACTCCTGTTCAATTCGGGCTACATGTCCAACGAGGCCACGCTTTCGACCCTGGCGCGACTGCTGCCCGACTGCGTGATCCTTTCGGACGCCCTGAATCATGCCTCGATGATCGAGGGAATCAAGCAGGGCCGTTGCGACAAGCATGTGTGGAAGCACAATGATCTTGCCGACCTCGAACGACTGCTCGCGTTGACCGATCCGGCGCGACCCAAGGTGATCGCCTTCGAATCCGTCTATTCCATGGACGGAGACATCGCACCCATTGCCGCGATCTGCGATCTGGCGGAACGCTACAACGCACTGACATATCTCGACGAAGTCCATGCCGTGGGCATGTACGGCCAGCGGGGCGGCGGCATTTCCGAGCGCGATGGCGTGGCCAATCGAGTCGACATCATCGAGGGGACGCTTGCCAAGGCCTTCGGCCTGATGGGCGGGTACATCACGGCCTCGGCCTCTCTGGTCGATGCCATCCGCTCCTTCGCGCCGGGCTTCATCTTCACGACCTCGATCGCCCCCGTGATTGCGGAGCGGGCGCGCCATCAGGAGCGGGTTCGGAAAGTCCGCGCGGCACTGGATGCCCGCGGGATTCCGCATACGCCCAATCCAAGCCATATCGTGCCGGTGATGGTCGGAGATGCCAAGAAATGCAAGTGGATCAGCGATATCCTGCTGGATCGACATGGCATCTACATTCAACCCATCAACTATCCGACCGTGCCGCGCGGCACCGAGCGGCTGCGCATCACGCCGTCACCACTGCACAGCGATGCCGATATTGCCCATCTCGTTCAGGCGCTGAACGAGCTCTGGTCGCAGTGTGCGCTGGCCCGGGCCGTGGCCTGACGTCTCGCGACGCCGGAATTCCACCGAGTCCTGCCGCTATCCCGCGCGCCAGCCTTGAGCGCAAGATCTAGCTAGACGTCAAGCGCGTATTCTGCCAATTCCGCAGAAATCCAGATGCAAGGGGTTATCAGATGGCGAAGAAGGCAGTGAAGAAGACGGCCGCCCGCAAGCCGGCCGTGAAGGCAAGGCCGAAGACCAAGACCGCCAGCACGAGGAAGGCCGGGCCAAAACTTCTCTTCCCGGGCTTTTTCAGCGACGCCCTTTCGAAGTCGGACGCGAAGGTGGCGAAAGCCATAGCCGCCGAACTTGGCCGCCAGCAGCATGAGATCGAACTGATCGCTTCCGAGAACATCGTCTCCAAGGCGGTGATGGAGGCCCAAGGCTCGGTCATGACCAACAAGTATGCGGAAGGCTATCCGGGCCGCCGTTACTATGGTGGCTGCCAGCATGTCGATGTCACCGAGCAGCTTGCCATCGACCGCGCCAAGGCTCTGTTCAACTGCTCCTTCGCGAATGTTCAGCCGCATTCCGGGGCCCAGGCCAACCAAGCCGTTTTCTTCGCCCTTCTGCAACCAGGCGACACCTACATGGGACTCGACCTCGCCTGCGGCGGCCACCTGACTCATGGCTCGCCGGTCAATCAGTCCGGCAAGTGGTTCAAGGTGGCGCCCTACAAGGTGCGCGAAGACAACCACCTCATCGATTATGACAAGTTGGCTGCGCAAGCTCTTGATGTGAGGCCGAAACTGATCATTGCCGGCGGCTCGGCATATCCCCGCACGCTCGACTTCAAGCGCTTCCGCGAGATTGCCGACTCGGTAGGCGCCTACCTGATGGTGGACATGGCCCATTTCGCTGGCCTGGTTGCCGGCGGTGTCCATCCCAATCCGCTGGAATACGCGGATGTCGTCACCACCACCACTCACAAGACCTTGCGCGGACCGCGCGGCGGAATGATTCTCAGCCGCAATGACGATCTGGGCAAGAAGTTCAACTCCTCCGTCTTCCCGGGCCTGCAGGGCGGGCCGCTGGAGCATGTGATCGCAGCCAAGGCCGTGGCCTTCGGCGAGGCCCTGCGCCCCGCCTTTCGCAAGTATGCCAAGCAGGTGGCCGACAATGCCAGGGTTCTGGCCCAGAGCATGATCGATGGCGGCTGCGACCTCGTTTCGGGCGGGACCGACACCCATCTCATGCTGGTCGACCTGCGCAAGAAGGGCGTGACTGGCAAGGCAGCGGAAGCCTCCCTGGGCCGTGCCTACATCACTTGCAACAAGAACGGCATTCCGTTCGATCCGGCGCCCTTCACCATCACCAGCGGCATTCGCCTGGGAACACCTGCCGGAACGACGCGCGGTTTCGGGCCGGTGGAATTCAAGCAGGTGGGCGCCCTCATCACCGAAGTACTGGATGGTCTCGCCGCCAATGGCGAAGAGGGCAACGGCAAGGTCGAAGCCTCGGTGCGCAAGCGGGTCAAGGCACTGACCGACCGCTTCCCGATCTACTGACACGCTGCATGCGGTGGCCGGGCTTGACCCGGCCCCCCAGACTTGGGACTGTGACCCGCCCGCCAGCCGCTGCGGGCAGGATTCGGGGATTTCCAGGTGCGTTGTCCGTTCTGCTCGAATGAAGAGACCCAGGTGAAGGACTCGCGTCCCACCGAAGACGGCACCGCCATCCGCCGCCGCCGCTATTGTCCGGACTGCTCCGGGCGCTTCACCACCTTCGAGCGCGTGCAACTGCGCGAACTGATGGTGCTCAAGAAGTCCGGACGCCGGGTGCCGTTCGACCGCGACAAGCTCATGCGTTCGATTCAGGTGGCGCTGCGCAAGCGGCCGGTCGATCCGGAACGGGTGGAGCGGATGGTCTCCGGCATCGTCCGGCGGCTGGAAAGTCTCGGCGAGAGCGAGATCAAGTCCGAGACGGTCGGCAAGCTGGTCATGGAAGCGCTGAAAATGCTCGATGACGTGGCTTATGTCCGCTTCGCGTCGGTCTACAAGAATTTCCGCGAGGCCAAGGATTTCGAGGAGCTGCTGGGCGAACTCTCGGGCGACGAGGGCGACGGCGACGCCGGTGACCGCTGACGCACGCTGGATGTCCTACGCGCTGCGGCTGGGCCGCAGAGCCCTGGGCACGACGGCGGAAAATCCCAATGTGGGCTGTGTGATCGTCAAGGATGGCAGAGTGCTGGGCATCGGCTGGACCCAGCCGGGCGGCAGGCCACATGCCGAGACCGAGGCATTGGCCATGTCCGGCGATGGCGCACGCGGCGCGACGGCCTATGTGACCCTCGAACCCTGCGCCCACCATGGCAGGACGCCGCCCTGCGCCGAGGCGCTTGCGCGGGCGGGCCTGGCCCGGGTGGTTACGGCGATCAAGGACCCCGATCACCGGGTTTCCGGGGCCGGTCACCGGATCCTGCGCGAAGCGGGGATCGAGGTTGTCAGCGGAATTGCTGCGGACGACGCACGCCGGGACCTGGCGGGATTCCTCATGCGGATTGTCAGGAGGCGCCCGCAAGTGATTCTGAAGCTTGCCGTTTCTGCCGACGGCAAGATCGCAGCGGGTGTCGGCCGGAGAACCGCCATCACTGGCGAGGCAGTGAAAGCGCGAGTCCACCTGCTGCGGGCCCAATGCAATGCCATCCTCGTCGGAATGGGGACGGTGGTCGTCGATGATCCGGAACTGACCTGCCGCCTGCCCGGATTGGAGAACCGGTCGCCCAGGCCGTTTGTCTTGAGCAGGGGGCGCGATCTTCCGCCCGGCAGCAAGCTGGCTCACGCAGGTGCCACGGTCCTGCGCGGGAGCGTCACCGCTGCCCTGGGCGAACTGGGGCACCAAGGCATCAACCGGCTGCTGGTCGAGGGCGGCGCAATGACGGCGCGGAGCTTTTTGGACGCCGGTGTGGTGGACGAGGTTCAGATCTTCAGATCGCCCGATTGCATCGGTGCCGCCGGGGTGGATGCCCTAGCCGGCCTGGAACTGGATTCAGCATTGCAGCCCTTCGCGCTGCGCGAGGAAGAAAGGCTTGGGCCGGACCGGCTGACCGTCTATGAAGCCCGCAACTGAGGGTCAGCATGTTTACCGGCATCATCACGGACATCGGCACGGTCCGCGCCATCGCGAAGGCGGGCGACACACGCTACGAGATCACCACGGCCTATGACCTGGACGGGGTCGACATGGGGGCCTCGATCGCCTGCAACGGCTGCTGCCTGACGGTGATCGCGAAAGGCCTGGACTGGTTCGCCGTCCAGGCATCCGGCGAGACCCTGTCGAAGACCACGTTGGGGAACTGGGAGAGGGGCACGCGCATCAATCTCGAACGCGCCTTGAAGCTGGGCGACGAGCTGGGTGGCCATATCGTCTCCGGGCATGTCGATGGGATTGGCCAGACTGTCGCCATCACGCCGGACGGCGAGTCCCGACGGTTCCGCATCCGCGTGCCGGCAGCCCTGGCAAGGTTCATTGCGCCCAAGGGCTCCGTCGCCGTCGACGGCACGTCGCTGACGGTGAATGAAGTCGATGGGGCGGACTTCGGCGTGAATATCATTCCGCATACACAGGCCGTGACCACATGGGGTGACATGAAGGTCGGGCAGGCGGTCAACATTGAAATCGACATGCTGGCGCGCTATGTGGCGCGCCTTGCCGAGTTTGGAAAATCATGAAGGTCGAAAAGAAATCGGGCGAAGCCCAGAAGATCAATGCGCGCCTGCTCATTCTCGAAGCGCGCTTCTATGCCGAGATGTGCGACGAGCTCGCAGCGGGTGCCATTGCGGCCATCGAACGCGCTGGAGCCAAGTGGGACCGCGTCGCCGTTCCGGGCGCGCTCGAACTGCCGGGCGCCATCGCCATGGCTCACCATTCCGGCAAATATGACGGCTATGTCGCGCTGGGCTGCGTGCTGCGGGGCGAGACGACGCACTACGATATCGTGGCCAACGAGAGCGCCCGCGGCATCATGAACCTGACACTCGCGGGCCTGTGCATCGGCAACGGCATTCTTACCTGCGAGAACGAGGCGCAGGCCTGGGCGCGGGCGCGTGTGGCCGAGATGGACAAGGGCGGCGGTGCGGCCGAAGCGGCGCTGGCCATGATCCGGTTGGCGCGTAGTTTCGGCGGCAAGAAGCGGACAGCGGACAAGCGAAAGGCAAGGGCCAAGTGACCGACAAGCGCCGGCAGAAACCGATCGCGCGGTCCGCCGCAAGGCTTGGAGCCGTTCAGGCCCTTTACCAGATGGACATCGGCGGGACAGATGTCGGCGAGACGCTGGCGCAATTCTCGTCCCGGGTTATCGGCGATGATTTCGACGATGGCCAGTGCGGCGAAGCCGACTACCGCCACCTCAAGGACGTGGTGGATGGCGTGGTGCGCGAGCAATCGACCATCGATCCGTCGGTCGACCGCATCCTCGACAAATCCTGGCCGCTTCACCGTCTCGACGCGACTGTGCGGGCGATCCTGCGCGCCGGCGCCTATGAGCTGATGTTCATGGACAAGGTGCCCGCCCGCGTTGCCATCAGCGAGTATGTCGACGTGGCGTCGGCCTTTTTCGGCAGTGACGAGCCGAACTTCGTCAACGGCGTGCTGGATCGTCTGGCGCGCGACCGCAGGCCGGAGGAATTCGCAGCGTGACCGCTGCCGAAACCTTCGACGACCACAAGGCCCGCCGCAATGCGGTGATCCTTGCGATTGCCCAGGCGCTCTATGGCGCGACACTCACGGCGCTGGTGGTGACGTCCGGACTAGTAGGTACACAGCTAGCCCCCGACCCGTCCTGGGCGACCATGCCCATGTCGATGACCATCATCGGAACGGCGCTCACCACCTTCCCCATCTCGCTGATGATGAAACGCATCGGGCGGCGTGCGGGGTTCATGATCTGCGCAATGCTGGGCGCGCTGGGTTCGCTGCTAGGAACCTATGCGATCTTCGAGAAGAGCTTTGGCCTGTTTCTGGTTGGCGCGCTGATGCTGGGCATCTATCAGGCCTCTGCCTCATACTATCGCTTTGCAGCGGCCGATCTGGCCAGCCCGCAATTCCGGCCCAAGGCCATTTCCTGGGTGATGACCGGCGGCGTGGCTGCCGCGCTGTTCGGCTCTCTGCTTGTCATGGCCACAGTCGACCTCCTCGCGCCGATCACATTTGCCGGGACATGGGTAGCGATGGCTGTCCTCGCGCTGATCGGCGCCGCGCTGCTGATGGCGGTGGACATTCCCTACAAGGCCGAAGCCAATGCCCCAACGGGACGGGCGCTGCCGGAGATCGCCCGGCAGCCGCGCTACATCGTGGCGGTTGCGACTGCGACACTTGCCTACGGCATCATGATGCTGGTGATGACGGCAACGCCTGTCGCCATGCTCGGCTGCGGCTTCACGGTGCAGGATTCAAGCTGGGTGATCCAGTGGCACGCCCTGTCCATGTTCGTGCCGAGTTTCTTTACCGGAAGCCTGATTGCGCGCTACGGCGCCGAGCGGATCTCGATCATCGGCATGGTGCTTCTGGTGGGAGCGGCGGTCGCCGGCCTGATGGGCATACATTTCGAGAACTTCGCCGTGGGGCTGATCCTGCTGGGCCTCGGGTGGAACTTCGGGTTCCTCGGCGGAACGACGATGCTGACATCGACCTACCGGCCCGCCGAGCGCAACAAGGCCCAGGGCCTCAATGACATGATCGTCTTCGTGATCACCGCGCTTGCTTCGCTGAGTGCCGGCAAGCTGCTCGCCTGGAATGGTTGGGATGCCGTGAACTACGCCGTATTCCCGCTGGTGCTGCTGGCGCTGGCGCTGATTTCCTGGCTGGTCACGCACCAGCGCAGACTGGCGGCCTGAGCGCATGCGGCTCAACATCTTCCTGCAGCGTGCCGGGGTTGGCAGCCGCCGCGAGGCCGAACGCATGGTGGCGGAGGCGCGCGTCACCGTGAATGGCCGCATCGCGACACCCACCACACCGGTGGAAGAGGGCGATGCCGTAACCCTCGACGGCAAGCCGGTCGCCATTGAATCGCGGCCGCTGCCCCGGCTCTTCATGCTGCACAAACCGCTCGATGTGCTCGTGACCAATCGCGATCCCAAGGGCAGGCCGACGGTCTTCGACCTCGATGCGCTGAAGCCGCCGCGCTGGTCAGCAGCCATGCCGCGGGTGATGAGCGTGGGGCGTCTCGACGTCAATTCCGAAGGGCTTCTCCTCCTGTCGTCGGACGGACCTCTGGCGCAGGCCATGATGAGCCCAAGAACGGCGCTCGCCCGTGTCTACCGCGTCCGCATCCACGGCCGGCTGACGCCGCGCAACATCGAGGACCTGGCGCAGGGCATCACCGTCGACGGGGTGAGCTATCGGGGAGCGGAATTCGTCGAGGAATTCGACAAGGGCGGGCGCAGCAACACCTGGTACCGGGTGCTTCTGACCGAAGGAAAGAATCGCGAGATCCGCAAGCTGGTGGAACACTTTGGCGGCAAGGTGAACCGGCTGATCCGGGTCCAGTACGGACCCTTCCATCTGGGAGACCTGAAGGCGGGCGAGCTGCGCGAGGTTCCGCCCGAACAGGTCCGCCGCCTGCTGACGTTCCTCTCGGCAAAGGGCGTGGATCTAGGTCCCGGCTAGGCCGATCGTCGCTTGAGCGGTCCCACTCAAAGCGATTGCCTAATTCCGCCGCATTTGGCATACCACGCCCACTTTCCGGGGCAGGGGCTGGCAGAACGTGATTCTGCCAGGGGCTTCGGGTCAACATCAACGGATACAAGGGTTTATCATGACCTCTACACTCTGGCTGATCGTGCTCGCGGGCGCGCTCTCCATCGTGTACGGCATCGTCACCACGCGGAGCCTGATGGCTGCCGACGCCGGTACGGCCCGTATGCAGGAAATCTCCGCGGCGGTGCGCGAAGGCGCCCAAGCC
The DNA here is from genome assembly GCA_026400595.1 of Alphaproteobacteria bacterium. GTDB lineage: Bacteria > Pseudomonadota > Alphaproteobacteria > Rhizobiales > Aestuariivirgaceae > Aestuariivirga. Next base: position 30,029 of record JAPLOT010000287.1, read on the forward strand.
TATCTAAACCGCCAGTACACCACCATCGCCATCGTCGGTGTGGTGATCTTCGTGCTGGCCTGGCTGCTGCTCGGCGTCTGGTCGGCCATCGGCTTCGCCATCGGCGCGGTTCTGTCGGGCGTCGCAGGCTTCATCGGCATGAACGTCTCGGTGCGCGCCAACGTGCGCGTGGCGCAGGCCGCGACCAAGTCGCTGGCCGGCGGCCTTGACCTCGCCTTCAAGGCGGGCGCCGTGACCGGCCTTCTGGTCGCAGGCCTCGGCCTGCTCGGCGTGACCCTCTACTTCGGCTTCCTAAAGGACTCGCTCGGACTTGATCCCACCGGCCGCACTGTCATCGACGCGCTGGTGGCGCTGTCCTTCGGCGCCTCGCTGATCTCCATCTTTGCCCGTCTTGGCGGCGGCATCTTCACCAAGGGTGCGGACGTCGGCGGCGACATGGTGGGCAAGGTCGAGGCGGGCATTCCGGAAGACGACCCGCGCAACCCGGCGACCATCGCCGACAACGTGGGCGACAATGTCGGCGACTGCGCCGGCATGGCGGCCGACCTCTTCGAGACCTATGTCGTGACCACGGTGGCCACCATGGTTCTCGCGGCCATCGCACTTCCCGCCGAGTTCAAGCTCGCCGGCATGGTGCTGCCGCTCGCCATCGGCGGCGCCTGCGTGGTGACCTCGATCATCGGCACCTATTTCGTGAAGCTGGGCGCCAACAACAACATCATGGGGGCGCTCTACAAGGGTGTGATCGCCACCGGCGTGCTGTCCCTCGTGGCGCTCTACCCGGTCATCTCCATGGTCTTCGGCGGCATGGGTGTTTCAATCACGACGACCGATGCCACCTTCACCCCGATGCATCTCTTTGCCTGCGGCGTGGTGGGCCTGATCATCACCGCGGCGATCATCTGGATCACCGAGTACTATACCGGCACGGGCAAGCGCCCGGTCAACTCGATCGCCGAGGCCTCGATCACCGGCCACGGCACCAACGTGATCCAGGGCCTTGCGGTGTCGATGGAAGCGACCGCCCTTCCGGCCCTTGTCATCATTGCGGGCATCATCGTGACCTATCTGCTGGGAGGCCTCTTCGGCACGGCAGTTGCGGTCACCACCATGCTGGCGCTGGCCGGCATGATCGTGGCGCTCGACGCCTTCGGCCCGGTCACCGACAATGCCGGCGGCATCGCCGAAATGGCGGGCCTGCCCAAGGAAGTGCGCCACAACACCGACGCGCTCGACGCTGTGGGCAACACCACCAAGGCGGTCACCAAGGGCTATGCCATCGGGTCCGCCGGCCGTGGCGCGCTGGTGCTCTTCGCCGCCTATACGCAGGACCTCAAGACCTTCTTCCCGCAGGTGCCGGTCACCTTTGATCTGTCCAGCCCCTGGGTTGTGGTCGGCCTGCTCTTCGGCGGCCTGCTGCCCTACCTCTTCGGGGGCATGTCGATGACCGCAGTGGGCCGCGCGGCCCAGTCGGTGGTGGTCGAGGTGCGGCGTCAGTTCAAGGAGAAGCCGGGCATCATGGAAGGCAAGGAAAAGCCGGACTATGCCCGCGCCGTCGACCTGCTGACCAAGGCGGCGATCAAGGAGATGATCCTGCCCTCGCTGCTGCCGGTCCTGTCGCCCATCGTGGTCTACTTCGTGATCAACGCCATTGCCGGCCAGGCCGCGGCCTTCTCGGCGGTGGGCGCCATGCTCATGGGCGTGATCGTCACCGGCCTCTTCGTCGCCATCTCGATGACGGCGGGCGGCGGCGCCTGGGACAATGCGAAGAAGTCCTTCGAGGACGGCTTCGTCGACTCCAAGGGCGTGAAGCACTTCAAGGGCTCCGAGGCGCACAAGGCCTCGGTCACCGGCGACACGGTCGGCGATCCCTACAAGGACACCGCCGGTCCGGCGGTGAACCCGATGATCAAGATCACCAACATCGTGGCGCTGCTGCTGCTGGCGGTTCTCGCCGGGCACTGAGCCCGACAGCGATGTGATGCAAGCCACCCCGTCCGGAGCGATCCGGGCGGGGTTTCATTTTGGCGCAGCCGCTAGGACCCGCGCATCTGGCGGCGCTTCTTCATCGCCTCATGAGCTTCCGGCGTGCCGTCGTGGAAGGAGCCGAACCACTTGTCGAGCGGCACCATGCCGTCGGCGTAGTTCACTTCGAAGTATTTGTGATGCAGGTAGTGCGCATAGTACGAGACATCCATCGACGCCGTGCCGCCCAGTGCCAGCCGGTCGAAGCCGGTGTGGCCCTGTGCCGGCGCCAGGCCAAGCCGCGATGCCAGGTTGATCATGTGCACGGGGTGGGCAGGGATGAGGAAGAACAGCAGGATCGTCGAGAAATAGATCAGGTGTTCGAGCGGGTGCATCGACAGCCCCGACCACGGCCCTGGGTTGACATTGCGGTGATGCAGCTTGTGGGCCACTTCGTAGAGCGGCGAAAAGTGGAGAAGCCGGTGGGCGAAGTAGAATCCGACCTCGTGGATGAAAGGCACCACGAAGAACATGGCGATGAACCAGACGGGATGATCCGCGAAGCTGATGAAGGGCGCGAAGCCGTTGGCATAGGCCCAGAGCAGCAGGACTTCATAGGCGGTCCAGATCGGCACGCCGCTCACGAGCGTGTGGAACATGTTGTCGTAGGTCTGGTTGCCGAAAAGGAAGGCGGATGACTCGCGCGGCCACTGGCGATTGTACTTGAAGGCCGTCTCCTGTTTCCGCCAGACATAGAGCCACAGATGCCAGGCACTGTAGACGAGAAGGGCCAGCACGAGGTTGCGCAGAAGGATGAGCCCGACCCAGCCCGGTTCGAAGTTCCGCATGTCATCGAGCGAAGGCGTCAGATAGCTCCAGATGAGCACAGCGCCGATGGCGTAGAGCGTGTTGCCGGGCAGCAGGTATCCGGGAAAGCCGAAGAACCACTTGAACAACTGGGCGGGCTGCGGCGGCCATTGAAAGGCCGGACCATAGCTGATGGGCGCCGTGGGCACCCAATTGCCGCGCCTGTCATCCGTTCCATAGGCCGAGTCATCCATCTGCAGATCCTCCGCGCGGCATCGCACGGATTATTGCACTCCCGACTGCGCCGGACAATCTTGTCGACTGGTCCGACCAGATGCTTGCATTCTGGTCGCTTGTGCTGCCAGTAAGGGCCAGCAATGGGGTTGAGCATGCTGATCGGAATCGACTGGGGCGGGACCAAGATCGAAGGTGTAGCGATGGAGCCGGATGGTCGGGAATTGCTCCGGCTTCGCGAACCGACGCCGCGGCACGACTACCACGGCTGCATCGCAGCCATCAGGACGATGATCGCCGCGCTGGAGGCGAGGACGGGACGAAGGGGTTCGATCGGCATCGGCATTCCAGGCTCGCTCGAGCCCATCAGCCGCCTCGGCAAGGGGGCGAGCTCGACCTGGATCCTCGGCAAGCCGGTCGAGGCCGATCTCAAGTCCGCTCTGGCCCGGGACATTCGCGTGGAGAACGACGCCGACTGTTTTGCCGCTTCAGAAGCTGTGGACGGGGCGGGGGCAGGCTACAACGTGGTCTTCGCCGTGATCCTCGGGTCCGGAGCAGGGGCGGGCATTGCGGTGAACGGTCGGGCACACCACGGGCCGAACAACAGCGGCGGCGAATGGGGTCACAATCCGCTACCCTTTCCCGACACCACTGAAATCCCGGGCAAGGCCTGTTACTGCGGCCGCCATGGCTGCATGGAAACCTGGGTCTCGGGCCGTGCCTTCGAGGCGCAATATGCCGAGCACAAGGGCGTGGAACTCAAGGCCGCCGAGATCATGGACCTGAAGCGCAAGGGTGACCATCTCGCCAATCTGCTCTGGCAGTACTACATCGACCGCGTGGCACGGGGCCTCGCGACGGTCGTCAACACGCTCGACCCCGACGTTCTCGTCATGGGCGGCGGCATGTCGAATGTCGATGAACTCTACGACGACCTGCCGCCTGCGCTGGCCCGGCGGACCTTCTCGACGGTGTTCCACACGCCGATCATCCGCAACAGGCATGGCGATGCCAGCGGCGTGCGCGGCGCGGCCTGGCTGTGGAGGGACTGAGCATGTCGCTGACGCGCCGCTACGAATTCGGGCTCTCGCTGATCCGCGACGCGGGCGAGCTGGCGCTCGGCTACTTCAACAACCGCACCAGCCTTTCGATCCAGAGCAAGGGTCCGCAGGACATGGCCAGCGAGGCCGACCTCAATACCGAGCTGCTGGTCAAGTCGCGGCTTGCCGAGGCCTTTCCCGAGGATGCGTTTCTCGGCGAAGAAACGGGGCGCACGGGCTTTGCGAAGGACCAGGGCATCTGGGTGGTCGATCCCATCGACGGCACGCAGCCCTTCATCTGCGGGCTCACGAGCTGGTGCGTGTCGATCGCCTTCGTCAGCGGCGGCGCAGTGCAGTTCGGCATGGTCTACGCGCCCGCGCGGGACGAATTGTTCGCCGGCGGGGCCGGCCATGCGGCCACCCTCAACGGGCAGCCGATCCGCGGGGCCCGTGCCGCTTCCGTGAAGGACGGGCTGATCGGCGCAGGCTTTTCGCCGAAGAGTGGCGTCGATCAGTTTCTCCCGGCCTTCGAGCGGTTCCTGCGCGCCGGCGGCATGTTCTACCGCGATGGCTCGGGTGCGCTGGGCCTCTGCTATGTTGCATCAGGCCGTCTCATCGGCTTCTTCGAGCCCGTCATCAAGTCATGGGACTGCCTCGGCGCCGTTGCCGTGGTACAGGCCGCGGGCCTCAGGACCAATGACTTCCTGGCGGGAGACGGTCTCTTCTCCGGAAACCCGATCATCGCCGGGAACGACGCGGTCTATGCCGAGTTGTCGGCGCTCGCCGGATATGCCTGACGCGCAGGACCGTGACGCTTGTTCCGGCGCCGGGCGCAATCTATCGTCCATCCATCATGACCCAAGATGATTTCGAAGCTGCCAAGCGCTCCGCCGCCTCCTGGTATTGGTGGGGTATTCCCACGTTTTTCCGCTGCCCCTGGAACGAGGACCCGTCGCAATGCGATATCGCCCTGGTAGGCGTTCCGCACAGCAGCGGCAACGGCTCGACCGAGCGCGACCAGCACCTTGGACCACGCGCGGTGCGCAATGTCTCCGGCTTCTATCGCCGGGCCCACGGGGTCCACAACGTGGCGCCCTTCGAGCAATTGCGCATCAGCGACCTGGGCGACGTGCCATTGCCGGAGGCCATGAACAACGAGGCCTGCGTTCGCGACATCGAAGCCTATTTCGCGCGGCTGGATGCGGCCGGCGCGCGGCCGGTCGCAATCGGCGGCGATCACTCGATCACCGGGCCGATCCTCAAGGCCATTGCCGGACCGGGCCGCAACCTCTCGGGCGGAAAGCCGGTGGCGCTGATTCACTTCGACGCGCACACCGACAGTTACGAGAACATGCCGCACTGGCTGGGCGCAAAGCGTTCGGCGGCTCACTGGGCCGCCTACACGGTGCGCGAGGACGCGGTCGATGCCGCGCGCAGCACGCAGGTCGGCATGCGCGGTCATCCTTCGGGCCTGATCCATGGCGGCAGGGTGGGCGGCAGCAGCGAGGCGCTGGGCTACCGCGTCATCAAGATGGACGAGTTCGAGCGGCTTGGCGTGGATGCAACGGTTGCCATGATCCGCGAGCGCGCGGGCGAGGGCCCTTGCTACATCACCTTCGATCTCGACTGCCTCGACCCCTCCGTGGCGCCCGGCGTGTCCAATCTCGAACCGGGCTTCGGCGGCTTCTCGATCCGCGAGGCGACGCGGTTGCTGCAGGGGTTGAAGGGGCTGGACATCATCGGTGGAGATGTCGTCTGCCTGATGCCGACCAAGGACAGCCCCAACAACATCACGGCACAGGTCGCCATGGTGATGATGTTCGAGATCCTGACGCTGATCGCCTTGCGGAAGACCGACTGATCAGGCGGGGTGCCACCACTTGCCGGCGATGACGACGCCGCGGCTGTTGATCCTGCGATCGCCAGTGAGATGCTCGCCGACGACATCGACGTAGTCGAACTCTCCCTCGTCAACCGACAGGATGGTCGCATCGCCGGCACATCCCGGCTTCAATGAGCCGAGCTCCGGCCGCTTCAGGGCGAAGGCCGCCGTCTCGGTGGAGGCCTTGATGACATCGGGCAGGCTCATGCCGAGGCACAGGAACTTCGACATGGTCGTGACCTGATCGAAGGCCGGCCCATTGATGCAAAGCGCATGGACATCCGACGAGATCGTATCGGGCGGAAAACCGTTCGCCAGCATGGCGCGCGCCGTCTTGAAGGCGAAGGATCCCATGCCATGGCCGATGTCGAAGAGCACGCCGCGCCTGCGGGCGGCGAGGACAGCCGGCTTGACCGTGCCCTGAGCCGTGCAGGGCGCGTTGGGGAAGGGACGGAAGGCGTGCGTCAGGACATCGCCGGGACGCAGCCGCTCGATCACCTCTTCGTAGGATGGCGGCGGCTCGTCGATGTGGGCCATGAGCGGAAGCCCTGTCTCCTCGGCGACCTGCAAGGCAATGCCAAGCGGGGCGGCGCCCTGGTCACCGCTCGCGTGGCGTCCGACCCGCACCTTGATCCCCACGATCACGTCGCGATTTGCATCTGCAACCGCGGCGGCGGTGACCGGGTCCATGAGGCGGATGTCCTCGCTCTCGCCAACCATGACGGTGTTGGAAAATCCGTAGATGCCGGCATGCGAGACATGGAGATAGGCAAGGATCCGAACCTGCGAGCGTTCGATCACATGCCGACGGAAGCCCATGAAGTTGCCGGGTCCCGCCGATCCCGTGTCGACGGCGGTGGTGACCCCGCTGGTCCGGCAGAAGTCCTCGGCATCGATGCCGAGCGAGGTGCCACCCCAATAGACATGGGTGTGGAGATCGATCAGCCCCGGAGCGACGATAAGACCCGAGACATCGCGTACCACCGTGGAGGCATCTGATTTCACAGTCTCGCCGATTGCTGCGACCTTGCCCTGCGAGAACCCGACATCACAGACTCGATCCAGGCCCTGCGAGGGATCGATGACGCGCCCGCCACGCAGGATCAGATCCATGGCGACTACAGCTTGCGGCCCAGCATCGGTCCCGGCGTGGCACTGCCGCCGGTCTTGAGCAGGAGGCTGAGGATACTGGTGTCTTCTCCCATTACCACGCTCTTGCCCGAATTCACGTCGATGACCCGGCCGTCCTGAAGGCCGTACTGGGCAAAGCTCTGGACCTGGTCGTTCTTGTCGAA
>JAPLOT010000276.1 GCA_026400595.1 Alphaproteobacteria bacterium
CGTCACGCAGAGGTAGGAGAACCTGCCACGGCAGCGATCGAGAAAGCGCAGGATGCTGTCGTTCGAGAGATGTTGCAGGACCTGCCGTACCGTGGCCACATCACCTGCGGGCAATTCATCGCGGGTGATGTCCAGCGTCCTGAAATCCACATCAAGATCGCCGAATTTCTCGCGGTTGAAGTCGATCAGCGGTCCCACCACATCGCAGGCGATGTAGTTCCGGCAATAGCGCCGCAGCACCGCCCCGATCCGGAAGTCGCCACAGCCGAGGTCGACGAGGTCGGGTTTGTCCGGCAAGGCGCACAGGAACTGCGCCATGGCCTTGATGTAGGGTAGCACGATGTGCGGCGTGTAGGAGCCGCTGCCGGAGTAATATCTGGTTCGGTCCGAACGGCCCCAGACGCCATATTCATAGACTCGGCCGAAGACCGCCTCCGGATCGGCGCTTTCCTGCGGGATGGCCGCTTCTGCCGAGACTCCCGGCTGCTGATCGGCGTTGTGCAAGTCTATGGCCTCCTTCGTGCGAACCCGCATGATCCTTCGCCGCGCAGTGTTCAGCCAACCGGCCGAGGATGCAAGCCCGCAGGCGCCACTTGGCCGCGCGGCCCTTCACCTGTTAGCATCCGGTGGCCCGTCGCGCATGGGCAAGACGGGGGCAGACGTGCATGGCTTTGGTTTCGGAGGCTGAGACGCAGGCGCGCCGCCTGCCGATTCCGGGCACGCGTATCGGACATCTGGTACTCTGCGGCTTCCTGATCGCCACGGCCAACATCTTCGGCTCGTCGCTCGCGGCCGCCCGCTTCCTGTCGACCCAGGGCGGGCAGGGCATCGCCACCTACTACATCGTCTTTGCGCTCATCTCCATTCCGGCCTGGGCAATCTACGCACGCTTCATCGACCGCGGCAGCCGTGCCGTGCTGCTGCAGCGTTATCTCATCGTCATGACTGCCCTGACGACGCTGCTGATCGCCGCCAGCGGATTTGGCGGCTTGGTGGCGGACTATGCCCTTTATGTCGGGATCAGCGTGCTCGAGCTGCTGCTTTTCAGCCTCTACATGGTGATGCTGACCGACTATCTGACGGCGCGCGAGATGTCGCGTTTCGCCACCCGCATCACCGTGTCGCTCTCGGCCGGCTCCATGGCTGGCGGCACGCTGGCCGGCCTGCTCGCCGACCACGTCGAACCCTTCTGGCTGCTCTTCGGCATGCCGCTGCTGCTGCTGGCCTGCCTCGTCCATCTCATGTGGCTGAGCCGCCGCTGGCCGCCGGCCGGCGAATGGACGGCGATGGGAGAAACCTCGGTGCTGGAGAGCCTGCGCGGCATCGGCCGCATCCTGTGCGGCGTCTCCATCGCGGTGCTGCTGTCGGCCGCGGTCTTCCTCAACATCGCCACCCAATGCGTCAGCGAATACATGGTCTTCGGCATCTATGCCGAGAGTTTCCCCGACGAGCAGGCGCTGGCCAGCTTCTTCGGCCTCATGAGCGGTGCGCTCAACCTCGCGGCCGTGCTCATCGGCCTGGGCCTCACCGAGCCGTTGATGAAGCGCCTCGGGGTGGCGCGCATGAACCTCTTCTTTCCCGTCTCTCTGGGCCTCAGCTTCGTGGCCATGATGGTGAGCCCCGTCCTCGCCGTCGCGATGTTTGCGCATGTGGTCTATGACGGCTTCTCCAACAATATCGACGCGCCGGTCATGGCGGTGAACTACAATGCCGTGCCGCAACGCTTCGTCGGGCAGGTGCGCGTCTTCAACGACAGCCTGATCTATCCCATCGCGCTCGCCGCATCGGGACTGGTGATCCTGCTGGTCGATCTCTACACGGGTTTCCTCGGCGTCGGCGTGCTGGGCATCCTGATGAGCCTTGCCTTCGTCGGCGTCGGCTGGGCGCTCGGCCGAAACTATGTGCGCGGCCTCATCGGCATCCTGAAGGAGGGCTCGGTCAATCTCGACCGCGCCGGCTTCATGACCCACGAGGCGCCACGGGTGGCGGCGCGGCAGCAATCGGAACTTCTGGACATGCTGAATGGCACCGACCGCACGGCGGCTGACGTCGCGCTGCGCATCGTGGCCAATGCCGATATCGCCCCCTTCATCGATGCCATCGCCCGGCGTCTGGAACTGCCGGACGACCGGACCGTCACCATTCTTGCGCGTGCCGGGGGGCGCCACGCCCCGGCCCTGCTGGCGCTCTGGCCCAGCGCAGGGCCGCAGCTGCGTGAGCGGATCGCGGAGTACCTTGCCGCCGTGGGCCATGCCTTGCCCGCGGATGCCGGCAACACCGGCGTGATGGAAGCCCTGTCGCTCGCTGCGCGCCCCGGCGAGGCCGGCGCCGGCAACAGCCGTCTTGTGGAACTGGTCGCGTCATCCCCCGCCGCCGCCTCGGCCCTGTTGCCGGTCACGGCCGCCCGTGCCGACGCGCGCTTTGTGCCGGTGCTGGTCGCGATCGCGCTGCATCATCCGACCATGAAGGAGCGCACCCTCGAGGTTCTGGCCGGACTGCCACTCGACCTGTCGCGGGATGCCGCCGTGCCGGATGACCTTGTCGAGGCTGAAATCGTTTCCCATGACGCCGCCCGGCGGGTGACCGGCTATCGCCTCGCAGCCCTGGCAGGCTGGCCCGCCGATCGCATCCTTCAGGGGCTGTCCGATCCGGATGTCCTGGTCCGGCGCGCCGCCGTCGATGCGCTTCAGGGCCGCGAGGAGTCCATCGAGAGCCTGCGCCCGCGCTTGCGCAGCGAGGCTCCGCGGGAGGCCACCGACATCCTCTTCGCCTATCTGCGCGACGAGGCCTTCCCGCGCATCGCTGCCTATCGTGGCTGGCGCAAGTCACTGCCGTCGGGCAATGCCACCTGGATCCAGATTGCGCGCCTCGCCATGGCCGAAGCCGACCGCGCCGCCATCGATGAAGTGCTGGCGACGCTCGAGGCCCTGGGTCACGATCAGGCCGTCAAGTACATTCGCCGCTTCATCGGTGCGGGCGACGAGCGCATGCGTGCGCGTGCGGCCGAGGCCATCTCGGCCTTTGACGAGCGCAAGCTGGTCACCCCGCTGCTGCCGCTCCTTGACGAGCAGTCCGAAACCCGGCGCAAACGCCTGCCGCTGGCATCCGTGATCGCCCAGATGAAGACATCGTCCTCTCCCTGGCTGCGCCGCGCTGCAGCCCTAGCCAAGCCCGCCAAGCCGAAGGAGCCCGCCATGTCCGCTGCCGAAGAAGGATTGCTCGACCGCCTGCTGTTCCTGCGCAAGGTTCCGATCTTCGAAAGCTGCACGCTGGATGATCTCTATGCCATCCACCAGGTCATGACGCGGGCCGACTTCGCCGATGGCGATCTCATCATGGAGGATGGCGCGCAGGGTGAGCAGCTTTTCGTGCTGCTGGAGGGAACTGCCAAGGTCGGCCGGAGGACGCCTTCGGGGTTTGTTGAGTATACGACGCTGTCGCCCGGCTCCACCTTTGGCGAAATGGCGCTCTTCGGTGACGGCATCCGCACCGCCGATGTGATCGCCGTCGGGGCCGTCGCCTGCCTCGTGCTCGATCGCTCGCATTTCGAGGACCTGATCCGCCAGCAGCCGGGGATCCTCATGCAGATCTGCCGGTTATTCGGCAGCCGCCTGCGGGCCGCAAACCGCGGCAGCGATGCGCTGCGCGCGGAGGTTCGCAGCTAGGCGCCATTCACCCGGTTGCGATCCCAGCGGCCGAACTCCGACATGATGCCGACCAGAACGCTGCCGGTCCAGCCGAAGGTGAAGAGCCCCGCCATCGCGATGATGGGGCCGATGAGCTGCCACGCCGGAGGAAGGTTGACCGTGTCATCGCCTAGCGTCGTGTAATTCTCCAGGACGAAGTAATAACTGTCGCGAAAGTTTGCGATGGCGCCGGTCAGGTAGATCGGCGATGCCCAGAGCAGCGTCTCGAAGAGATGCAGCAGCGCAAATGCGCCGATCACTGCGGCAAAGATGAGATTGACGTGCCAGTGCGGCGTTGTGGGTGTGGTCTTCGACCAGCTTCTGCTGAATCGCTGGCTGATGGCGCGCACGCCCGCGCCATGCACGAAGATGTTCACGGTGAGAAACAGGATCCCGATGAACAGCTCGATGAACGGATGGGGATTGACATAGGGTGGCTCGGGCACGGGCAGTCCTTTCGACAGGTTTGCCGGAGGCTAGCCCATCATTCCCGCAACCACAAAGCGCCGGACACGGTGGCCCCGAAAGGCTGCCGTGTCCGGAAGGCGTTTACTTCGCGAGCTTGGCTGCGATGGTGGCCACATGCTTGCCCTGGTAGCGTGCGCCGTCCAGTTCGTGCTGGGCCGGCTGGCGGCTGCCGTCGGTGCCGGTGATGGTGGATGCGCCATAGGGCGAACCGCCGCGAATCTCGTCGACGCCCGATTGGCCGGCCCAGGTATAGGGCAGGCCGACGACAACCATGCCGTGATGCATGATGGTGGGGATGAATCCGAGGATGGTTGATTCCTGTCCGCCATGCTGGGTGGCGGAGGATGTCATGGCCGAACCGACCTTGCCGGCCAGGGCCTGCTTGGCCCAGAGGCCACCGGTCTGGTCCATGAAGTTCCGCATCTGGGCGGCCATGGTGCCATAGCGGGTGCCGCAGGCGAAGATGATGGCATCGTAGTTGGCGAGCTCCTCAGGCTTTGCGATGGGCGCCTTCTGATCGAGCTTGTAGTGGGCGGCCTTGGCGACCTCGTCGGGAACCAGCTCCGGAACCCGCTTCACATCGACCTTTGCGCCCGCTTCCTTGGCGCCTTCCGCAGCCGCATAGGCCATCTGCTCCATGTGCCCCCAGGCGGAATAGTAGAGTACCAGTAGCTTTGTCATCTTGTTCCTTCAGTGCTTGGTGTTGATCAGGTCGTTGAGATCGAGGCGCCGGGTCACCATGGCCAGGCTTCCATCCGCGTTACGCGGCCACTGGTCTTCCGGTTTGTCCCAGTAGAGTTCGATTCCGTTCATGTCCGGATCGTGCAGGTAGAGCGCTTCCGACACCCCGTGGTCGGAGGCGCCATCCAGCCCGATTCCCGCCGCGGCAAGCCGCTTCAGCGCATCGGCGAGGTCGGCGCGGGTGGGGTAGAGGATGGCGACATGATAGAGGCCCGTGGTACCTGGCGGCGGTGGCGAGCCGCCCTCGCTCTCCCAGGTGTTGAGGCCGATGTGATGGTGATAGCCGCCGGCGGAGATGAAGGCGGCCTGCCGACCATACTGCTGTTGCAGCTCAAAGCCCAGGACGCCAACATAGAAATCCAGGGCCCTCTGGATGTCGGACACCTTGAGATGGACATGGCCGATGCGGGTTCCGGCCGGAATGGGAAGGGCAGGCGTCATGGAAGTGCCTTTGTGTAACGTAAAGTGTTACCGATATAGGTGCGGTACCTTGCATGTGCAAGCCCTCTTTTCGGCCGGCCCGGGCCAAAACGGTGGACGACGGCGGTGCCGCCTTGAAATCGGCGGCGGGCTTCCGCAAAACGGAGCCGCACAGAAGGAATTCCACCATGGCCCAGTCCGATCTTCCCAAGAACCTGTTCGTGGTGAACCATCCGCTGATCCTTCACAAGCTGACGCTGATGCGTGACAAGTCCACGCCCTCGGCGGTGTTCCGGCAATTGCTGCGTGAAATCAGCTTGCTGCTGGCCTACGAAGTGGCGCGCGATCTGCCGATCACCACGCAGACCATCGAGACGCCCCTGGCCGAGATGGAAGCGCCCATCCTGAAGGGCAAGAAACTGGTCATCGTGTCGATCCTGCGGGCCGGCAACGGCCTGCTCGAAGGCATGCTGGACCTTATGCCTTCCGCCCGCATCGGCCATATCGGGCTCTACCGCGATCCCGAGACGCTGCAGCCCGTCGAATACTACCTGAAGGTGCCCGAGGACATTTCCGAGCGCCCGGTGATCGTGGTCGATCCCATGCTGGCGACCGGCAATTCGGTTTCCTATGCCATCAAGCGCCTCAAGGAAAAGGGGGCGAAGGATATCCGCCTCGTCTGCCTCCTGTCGGCGCCGGAAGGAATCCGCCAGGTCTGCGGCGCGCATCCCGATGTGAAGGTCTATACGGCCGCCGTCGACAGCCATCTCAATGACCACGGATACATCGTTCCGGGCCTGGGTGACGCCGGCGACCGCATGTTCGGTACCAAGTAGAAAGCCTTAACCTCGCATTAGCCATCTTCCAATTGGAGTGGTTTCGGCAACCACTTGCAAACCATCCTGCCGCTACGGTCGGAGCCGGGACGTTTTTGGATTGGGATTTGGAATGGCTCTTGCACTGCAGGCCGCCGCAGCTGCACCTCTGGTGCTTCGGCAGCGAGACGGTCGCCGTCCGCGCCTGTTGCTTGCCGAAGACTGCGATCCGGTCCGCATCGTGACGGCTGCCATGCTGAAGGGCATGGGCTGCGACGTGGATGCCGTGGTGCATGGCGAGGAAGCCGTCCGCTCCGCCTGTGTCCGGAGCTTCGACGTCATCGTGCTCGATATCGAGATGCCGATCATGGATGGCATCACGGCGGCACGCTCTATCCGCAATCTGTGCGGCGCCGTCAGCGCGACGCCGATCATGGCGCTGTCGGCCTTCCTGGCCGATGCCATGCAGCAGGCAAGCTGGAGCGACACCTTCGACATCGCGCTGCCCAAGCCCGCCAATCGCAACGAACTGCACACCGCCGTCCAGGCGGCGCTTGACTGGCGCCCGCGGGTGGCGGCCGATGGCGAGGCGCTCCTGATCAATCTGCAGCAGATGTCCGATCTGTCGGCCGGCCTGTCGGCCAGCGTCTTCCGCGAACTGCTCAACATGGCCTGCCGCGACATCGAGGTCTGCGCCAATCAGCTGACGCACCTCCAGAAGTCGGCCATCCGCGGCGCCGATCACGTCTATGTGCAGAAGCTGATGGCGCTGGGCCAAAGCTTCGCCGCACCACGCCTGTCGCAGGCGGCCGAGCGTGTCGCGGCCGCCGGCAGTCTCGCCAGCCGTCCGCAGATGATTGCTGGTCTGATTGTCACCGCGGCCGCCACAGCGGAGGCCCTGCGGGCGCACTGACAGTTCCCATCGAAAAGGGGCGGAGAATCCTCCGCCCCTCTCAATTCGATCTTTCCTGTCGACTACTTCGCGATGCAGGTATCGGCCGTTTCGGGCGTGCAGACGTCGAGGCCCGTGTAGGTCGGATCGGCGGGCGCCGCCTTGCCTTCCTTCATGTCCTTCAGCGCCATCATCGTCTTGTAGCCCATCTCGAAGGGACGCTGGCCGACCTGTCCGAGCGACAGGCCTTCCTTCATCTGCTCGATCTGGACGGGCAGTGTGTCGGCCACGACCAGAGCCAGTTCCTTGGCTGCGATCTTGTCCTTGTACTTGCCCACCGCTGCGCGGTTCGCATCCGGAATGAACTGCGGGAAGCCGCCGGTCGGGATGAAGGCGTCGAGGTTCGGGTTGGCTGCCATGAAGTCCTCGAACTGCTGCACCGCGCGCGGGAAGTCGTCATCGGTGTAGAGCGGACAGCCTTCTGCCTCGGTCCAGCCACCCTGGCCGGTCAGGCGATCACCCGGCGAGGCGGCGGACTTGGCGCCCGACAGCTCGTCGCGGATACCCTGCATGCGCTCGTTGTGGTTGGCCGCCGCGGCGCCGCCGGACTGGATACAGACGGTTCCGCCATTGGGCTTGATCGCCTTGGCGATCTTGGCGAGGTTGGTGCCGATCTCGTAGTTGTGGGTGCCGATATAGGCCACGCGGAGATCCTTGTTCTCTGGCAGCAGGTCGGAGTCCCAGGTCAGAACCGGGATGCCCGCTTCCTTGGCGGCCTGCAGCGCAACCGCCATGGCGGCCGCATTCGACGGCGAGACCGCGATGCCATCCACCTTCTTTGCCACGAGATCCTGGACGATCGTGACCTGTTCGTCACCGCCGCCATGTTCCCCGGGGCCGATGTACATGCACTCGAAGGCGCCGTTGGATTCGGCCTCGGCCTTCTTGCAGCCGTCGCGAGCCTGGTCGAAGAACGGGTTGTTCATGTTCTTCGGGACGAGCGCGAAAACGAACTTCGCCTGTGCGCCGGTGGCCGCGATCGTCAGGGCCCCGACGGCGAGGATCGTGCTCATGAGCAGTTTCTTCATTGGGTCTTCCTCCTCTATGACCTTCACTGTGTCCGGCAGTGAAACCGGTTTCTAGCGATGCTTCTTCGGAAACAGGCGCTCCACCGTGGCGGCAATCAGGGATTTGCCGCCGGATTGCATGCCGAGAAGTACCGCGAGAATGATGAAGGCGCCGACGAAGGCACCTTGCCAATTCGAATCGATGCCGGCCATCAGCAGCGCATTGCGGATGACCTCCAGAAAGGCCGCGCCGATCACCGCGCCGAAGGCCGTGCCGGCGCCGCCCATGAGATTGGCGCCGCCGATGACTGTGGCGGCGATGACGCGCAGCTCATAGCCCTGGCCCATCGCGTTGATCGCCGAGCCATTGTAGCCAAGCAGCAGCAGGGACGCGACGGCGGCCGTGAAGGCCGAGAACACGTAGGCAAGAAACTTGATCCAGTCGACCGGAACGCCGGTGAGCCGCGCTGCGTTTTCGTTGCCGCCGATGGCCAGGAGATGACGTCCCCAGGGCTTGAAGTTGAGCGCATAGCCCAGCGCCAGCGCCATCGCCACCATGACCCAGAAATGCGAGGAGAACTGCGGGATCCAGTCCGGGATCCAGTCGCCGGGCGTCTGGACCGGCCACTTCGCCTGGCCGATGGCCTTCACCATCGGCGCATCCGGACCGAACTTGTAGAGCATCTGGTTGCCCGAGAGGACGACCGCCAGCGAGCGAGCGATGGAGAGCATGCCAAGCGTCACGACGAATGACGGCATGCCGACATAGGCGACGAAGAAACCATTCACCGCGCCGCAGGCGATGCCGGTCAGGAGCCCCATGAGAAAGGCGACATACCAGGGGTATTCCCAGGTGAGGAAAAGTCCGGCGACGATTGCAACGAGACCCATGATCGAACCGACGGAGAGGTCGATTCCGCCAGTGATGATGACGACCGTCATGCCAAGCGCCATGATGCCGAAAGGCGCGAGATTGCGGGTCACGTTGGCGACATTGTCGACGGTGCCGAAGCTGGGCTGCAGGATGGACATATAGGTCACCAGCAGCGCCAGCGCCACCGACACCCAGAAGGCCTGGCTGGCGAGGATGCGCTGCAGGATGGTCTGCTCCTTGATCTTCGCGACATCGGCAATGACGGCGTGACCGGTCTCGGGGCTCTGCGGTGGCTTATGCTGCAAGGATCGCTCCCGTGATCAGTCCGGTGATTTCCTCGGGAGACGTCATGGCCGTGACCTTGTCGGCCACCTTGGTGCCGCGGCGCAGCACGATGATGCGGTCGCAGACGGCGAAAACGTCGGGCATGCGGTGGCTGATGAGGGCGATGGCCACTGCCTGCCGCTGTCCGCCCGACATCTTGCGCACCAAGTCGCGCGGGCGGGTTTCGGACTTCAGCTCGGCGAAGAGTTCGGCCGACCGGTCGATCATGGCCTGCTTGTCCAGCACCCGGAAGGGCCAGACGCCCTTGGTAATCTCGCGGCCGAGGAACACGTTCTGGGCGGCCGTCAGGTTGTCGGCGATCGCCAGGTCCTGATAGACCACCTCGATGCCCTTGGCGCGGGCCTCGATCGGCTTGTGGAAGTGGCAGACTTCGCCATTGACCAGAACCTCGCCGTCACTCGGCGGGAAGTTTCCGGCGATCAGCTTCACCATCGTCGATTTTCCGGCGCCATTGTCGCCCATCAGGCCGACAACCTCGCCCGGCCCGATGGCAAAGCTCACGTCCATCAGCGCCCGAATGGCACCGAAGTTCTTGGAGACATTTCTGACTTCAAGTAGCGCCACGCCGTTCCTCCCAGGAATCTGCCGGATCTTTCTGTCCTTCGCAGACTGACTCGCAAGCTAACAACACTCTCCCCCGGGGTTCAACTCATTTTGCCGGGGTATCGAGGAGTGTCTTCACGACTTCATGCCATTCACCTTCATCATCACATCGATCAGCCGCGGCACGAAGCGGTCGCCGTAGCCCAGATTGTCGGCCATGACGGTGATCTGATGCGCCGTCTCCGCAAGAAACGAGGTGACCGGGAGCTGCTCGGTCATGTTGGTGTAGTAGCGCAGGTCCTTGCGGGCATTGCGGATGGCGAACTGCGCGTGGCTGTCGTCGTCCGACAGCGGCACGTTGATGAGCCGGCCGAACATCACCGAGGCCGCACCGCCCGCCATCACGATGTCGCGCATCGCCTTCATGTCGACGCCGGCCTTGGCCGCGACCGTGATCGCTTCTGCCGCAACGGTTGCATGGCAGATCGCCAGGAAATTGTTGATCAGCTTCAACTGGTGCGCCGATCCCACGGCGCCGGCATGGACGATGGTGTCAGCAAAGCACTCGAGTACCGGGCGGATCCGGGCGATGACATCGTCCGGGCCGCCGGTCATGAGGCCCAGCTTGCCAGCCTCCGCCTCCTTCGGCGTGCGCGTCATCGGCGTGTCGACGAAGTGGCCGCCCTTGGCCTCGACATCGGCCGCGATGCGGATTGTCGAGTCCGGCTCGGCGGTGGAGCAGTCCGCGATCACAAGGCCGGGGCGCACCGCGCCCATCAGGCCATATTCGCCGTAGACCAGCTGCTCGATCTGCGGCGTGCCGGTGACGCAGAGGATGACAAGGTCGCTGTCCTTGGCAATGGCGAGCGGGTTGTTGCGTTCATGCGCGCCGCGCTTGATCAGGTCCTCCACCGGGTCGCGGTTGCGATGCGCCATGACCGTCAGTTCATACCCCTTGGCCAGGATGTTCTTGCCGATGCCGTGCCCCATGAGGCCAACGCCGATGAGCCCGACGCGTTTGATAGTCATATCTCTTCTCCCATGGAAATGAACTTCTGAAGCTCATCCTGCTCCAGAATGTGAAGCCTGTCTTCGCTCTTTTTGCGGAAGCCGAGACGTGCGTAGAAGCGCTGGGCGCCCGTGTTGGATTGGTCGACTTCCAGCTTGATGAAGCGCGCGCCGCGGGCTTCGAACTTGCGGGCCTGGCAGCGCAAGAGGTCCTGGCCGATGTTGCGGCCGCGGGCTTGCGGCGTCACGAAGAGGTCCACGATGTAGAGGCCGCGTGCGCCGCGCCAGGTGGAGAAGGTCATCATCCCGAGGCAGGCCCCGATGAGAGCTCCGCCATCCTCGGCCACCATCACGTCGATCAGATCGCGCGAGGACCGCAAGGATGCACCGGTGACGCGCGGCACGAAGCCCGTTCCGAGATGCCGGGCGAGGCCATGCACCATGGCGGCCACCTGGTCGGCCTCGTCGTCCCGCATGTCCCGGATCATGCGTGTCATGCGCCGAGGCCGGTGAGCAGGGATGCGAGGTTGGCGCTAAGGCTTGGTGACGGATAGCCGCCTTCCTGAACGACAAGGGTGGGAAGGCCGGTGTTCCTGATGGCCAGTCCGATCTCGGCGAATTCGGGCGTGGCGATGGCGAAGCCCTGGAAGGGATCGTCAACCGCGATGTCGAGTCCGGCCGCCAGCACGAGGATGTCGGGCGCGAAATCCACGACGCGGGCGAGGGCGGTGTCGAGTGCGGTGCGGTAGGGCCTGATGGTGGTGCCGCGCGCCAGCGGCAGGTTGAGATTGTAACCTGTTCCCGCTCCGCGCCCCGTTTCTTCGCCATAGCCCCAGAAGAACGGATAGAAGCGCTTCGGATCGGCATGGATGGAGACCGTCAGCACGTCGGCGCGGTCATAGAAGATTGCTTCGGTACCATTGCCGTGATGCACGTCGATGTCGAGGATGGCGGTGCGCCGCCCGGCGCGGGTCAGCGTCTCGGCGGCGAGGGCGGCATTGTTGAAGTAGCAGAAGCCGGCCGCCATGTCGGCGGCGGCATGATGGCCGGGTGGCCGGCAGAGCGCATAGACCAACCGTTCGCCGGTCAGCACCAGCATGGCGCCATGCACGGCGGTTGCAGCACTCGCCCGGGCCGCGGCCCAGGTCTGCGCGGTGATCGGGCATGATCCGTCGCCCAAGTGGTAGCCGCATTGGCCCACGACACTGTCGGGGTAGGAGACCGGCGGCAGCGTTGCGCGTCCGAGCGCAAAGACATTTGCGGTGGGGCTTGCGGCGGCATCGGGAATGCGCCGCCAGCGTTCCCAGACGGTCGAGAGGAACTGGATGTAGCGTCGGTCATGTACGGTGGCCAGCGTGTCGCCGAAGATCTCGGGCGGCGCCACGATCCGGCTTCCCGCCTGATGTACGCCCGCGAGCAGCATGTCGATCCGCTCGGGCCGTTCCGGAATGGGCTGCGGCCTGCCCGACACGATGAATTCGCGGGGTGCATGCGTGCGTTGCGTTTCGTCCAGAACGGTGATCACCGGTTTGAAGTGCCCCTCGATCCTCTGCTAAGAGCGGCTGTCCCGCACCCCTCATTGAAGGCGAATCCGCGCATGTCCGCAACCGCTCCCTTGCCCCAGCATATTCATTCAACCGGCCAGCTCCCGAAAGTGGCCTGGGCGAAGGGCAGCTATGTGCATGACGTCGACGGCAAGCGCTACATCGACGGCTCGGGCGGTCCTGCCGTCTACTGCATCGGGCATTCGAACGAAGAGGTGAACGACGCGATCAGGCAGCAGCTGGACCGTATCGCCCATGGCTATCGCTACAACTTCACCTCCGACGCACTGGAGGAGCTCACCGACATCATCCGGCAGCGCTGTGGCGGCACCCTGAACCACATGGTCTATGTCACCGGCGGCTCCGAGGCAGTTGAATCCTGCCTGAAACTCGCGCTGCAGTATCATGCCGCGCGCGGCGAGATGAGCCGCCGGCGCTTCATCGCCCGCGAACGGTCGTGGCATGGCAATACGCTGGGGGCGCTGTCGGTCTCGGGCTTCCTCGAGCGCAAGAAGGCCTTCGAAGGTTCACTGCTCGAAGTCTCGCGCCTGTCGCCGGCCAATGCCTATCGTCCCGTTGCGGGCGCGACGGCCGAGACGGTTGGCGAAGCCTGTGCGAAGGAACTCGAGGACGAGATCCTGCGGGTCGGCCCGGAGAAGGTCTGCGCCTTCATCTTCGAGCCCGTCGTGGGGGCCGCGGGCGGCTGCGTGCCGGCCCCTCCCGGCTATGCGAAACGCGTCCGCGAGATCTGCGACCGCCATGGCGTGCTGTTGATCGCGGACGAGGTCATGTGCGGCGCGGGCCGGGTCGGCACCTGGCGGGCGCTGGAACATGATGGCGTCGAGCCCGACATCATGTCGGTGGCCAAAGGCCTTGCCGCCGGTTACCTCCCGCTGGGCGCTGCGATCTATACCGACAAGGTGGCCGATGCGATCCATGGCAAGCATGGCGCGCCGATGACGGGGCACACCTTCACCGGCCATACCGCCTGCTGCGCGGCTGGCGTTGCCGTGCAGCGCATCGTCGCACGCGAGAAGCTGGTGGAACGCGTGCGCGCCAACGGCCCCAGGCTCACGGCCCTGATGACCGATGCCCTTGCCGGTGTCGATGCGGTTGGTGACATCCGCGGCCGCGGCTACTTCCAGGCCATCGAACTGGTCGCAGATCGCGCGACGAAGACTCCCTTTCCGGCTGAGCGCAAGCTCTTCATGAAGATACGTCAGAAGGCCTTCGACAATGGGCTCATCTGCTATCCGGTGGGCGGCAATGCCGACGGCGTCAACGGCGACGTCGTGATCCTGGCACCGCCCTACAACGTGACCGATGCCGAACTCACCGAGATCGTCGACAAGACGACCCTGTCTATCAGGCAGGTCCTGACGGCGGAAGGTCTGGGCTAGGGCCGCCCAGCAGATTGACGATGACGAGGGTTCCCGGGTTCAATCCTGCCTCAAGCAGGCCAGGGCAGTGACCAGGTCTTCACATTGGTGAAGAACTTCATGGCCTCCATGACGCCTTCCTTGACGCCGTTGCCGGAATCCTTGATGCCGCCGAAAGGCGACATCTCGATACGATAACCCGGCACTTCCCAGATGTTCACGGTGCCCACCTCCAGGCCTTCGATGAAGCGGGTGATGCGCGGCAGGCTGTTGGTGCAGACGCCGGAGGAGAGGCCGAAGGGCGTGGAGTTGGAAATGCGGATCACCTCGGTGTCGTCGTTGGGCACGCGCACGAT
>JAPLOT010000303.1 GCA_026400595.1 Alphaproteobacteria bacterium
GCCACAGCGTGTCGCCGAACAGGCTGGCGCCCGGGGGCTCCATCAGAGCCCGGCTGTCCTTGCCTGTTCCGAGCGGATCGTCGCTCTGCCAGACGGCGCCATTGAGCTGCGCGCCATCGTCGATGATCAGGGATGTGTTGTGAACATCTCCATTCACCTGCGCGCCCCGCATCAGATGAACCTGGATCGAACGTATCGGCCCCATGACGCGACCGCGCACGCCGACATCGTCGGCCACGATGGTGCCCTCGACGAAACCGGAACCGCCCACAAGGCAGGAGCGGGCATGCACTGTGCCGCGGAAATGACCTTCGATCTCGACGACGCCGTCGCTCTCGATCACGCCTTCCAGGCTGGTATCGCGGGCAATGATCGTGGGAGACCGCTCGACCGGCAAGTTGTCGTTGCCGGTCGGTCTTGGCTTGCGAAAGATCATCTGTTCTCCGGTGACTATGGGGCCTTAGGACAAATCCTGCAGCGACTCAGCACAAGGTTAAGGCGTGTGCCGGAACCTGTCATTTGTTAATGCTGGTAACGGGCAGGCCGGCCTTGCAACAGGTTGTTCGGACACTACGATGCGGGCGCTACACGCGCTTTGGAACGAGTCGGTCAGGGCGCCCGGAGTATGTCACGCTTTAGCCCATGTTTGATGGCCAAAGGAGCGGTTGTCAGGGCGGAGCGAGCTTCGCCAAGGCTGGGTATTGAGGGAATGGGTTAGAAGATTTTGCGGCGCAAAATCATAGGGATAACTGCCGTACCGCATTTTCGTCTTAGCAAGATCGAACTCCTGGATACGGCCGGCAACCTCATCGCCCGAGCGCCCCGTGCGGCCATCGGGATCAACGAGCGGGCGCTCTTTTCGGGCCGAGTCGTTCCGGTGTCGCTGGAACTGATTGGGCCGCGCATCCAGATGAAGCGAACCCTCGATGGCCAGTTCGAACTCGGCTTTGGTGCTCCGGCGGCAGAGGAATCGCAGGCCGTGGTCATCGGCGACGAACCCGCCATCATCGGGGCAAAATCGGATCAGGAAGGAATTGGGGGGAAAGCCCCGCTTGCCAACAACACCCAGCGGGCCTTTGGAGAGTCGCTGATCTCGGTGCTTTCGGGCGACGGCGGACAGCCGACGCAAGGCATCGGCGCCATCGAAACCGTGCGCGTCACGGATGCGGCGATCAAGTTCTATGACGAGGCCAATGACGCAATCTGGGATGCCCCCAAGGCCGAGCTTGCCTTCAAGCGCATGCCTTATGGTTTCGCGGTGGTGGCCAATGCTGACGTGGCCAACGGCAACGAGACCGGCAACTGGCGAACCGAGATATCTGCCAGCTATCGGCGAGACAGCAAATCCTTCGCGATCAGCGCCCGCATCGACGACCTCGTGCCTGCGAACATCTCGGATGAGATCTTCGCGCTGGCCCAACTGGCGCGATTCAAGGTTCCCTTGTCCGGTCATGCGGAGATGGAAATCAACGAGGACGGGACGCTGACCAAGGCGTCAGCTGAGTTCTCGGCTGCCGCAGGAGAGGTCAATTTTCCAGACTATCTTGCCGAGCCGCTGATCGTCGACGAAGGATCACTCCGTATCGATTTCGATCCGCGTACGGGTGGCATCGTCATTACCGACTCGCAGTTGCTTGTCGGCAGCTCGCGCGCGCAGATCACCGGCAACATCCTGCCGGTGCGCAGTGCCGAGGGCTTGCTGTCCGCCGTGAACATCTCGCTGAATGCGCGCAACGTGGCGATCGACACAGAGGGCACGGTCGTGTCGCCGGTGGCTGTGGATCGCATCGACTTTGTCGGCAGCGCGGCCATCAACGAGGCCCGGCTGGACATCGACGATCTCGTGATTATGTCGGGTTCCGCCGGCATCCGGGTGAAAGGCGCAATCACCGGCGGCGGGGAATCGGTCGGTCTGCTGCTCTCGGGACGCATGCGCGATCTGTCGGCCGACTTGCTCAAGCGCCTGTGGCCACCGATCATGGTGCCCAAGACGCGCGACTGGGTCAGCAAGAACGTGATCGACGGCACGGTAACGGACGGGGAGTTCATCGTGAATCTGCCGGTGGACGCACTCGCCACCGCCAAGCGCGAGAAGCGCCTGCCGCCCAATTCCATCGATCTGCATTTCAGAATGGCGGACGTGTCGACGCGCTATTTCAAGGAGCTCCCGCCGCTCATCAAGGCCAGCGGCGAAGCCTGGCTCAAGGACGACGACTTCCGGCTGGAGATGACATCGGGCGAGATCGTCCTTCCGTCTGGCAAGCTCGGCAAGCTCGACAAGGGCACCATGGCCGCCCAGGACATCATGGTACCCGAGACGGTCGCCCAGTACACGTTCGACGTCACGGCGCCGACCCAGGCTATTCTCGAGTTCGCCGGCCATCCGTCTCTCAACCTCATCAAGAAGTCTGGTTTCGATACCACCAAGCTCATGGGCAATGCCAAGCTCTCTGGCAGGCTCGCGGTTCCGATGATGAAGGGGCCGCCAGCCGAGCGTGTGATCTTCTCGGCCGAAGCGAGGGTGCGCGATGCCGCCCTTGAGGGCGCCCTGCCGGGTATCGACATCACGGACGGTGTGGTGGAGGTGACGGTTGAGAAGGGCGCTCTGGAAGCCAAGGGCCCTGTCAAGATCAATGGCGTGCCGGTGGAACTGACCTGGAGGCGCGCAGCGGGACCGGGCGGCAAGCAGTCCGCGGTGATCAAGGCCACGCTTGACGGCGACGAGCGCAAGAAGATCGGCGTGGATCTGGGAGAATTCCTGCGCGGACCCATGGCCGTGAAGGCCGACCTTGCTGACCTTGCCGACCCCGAAGGTCGGATCGACATCGAAGCCGATCTTTCAAAGTCGGAAATGCAGATCGCGGCGATCAGCTGGTCGCGGCCGCCGGTTCCCAAGACCAGCGCGACCTTTGTCTATTTCAACAAGGGCGAGAAGGGGCGGCGCATCGAGGACCTCGTCATCAAGGGCGAAGGGCTGCTCATCCGTGGCGACGTCAGCCTTCTGCCCAAGGGCGGCATGAAGGAGGCCCGGTTGAGCGAGGTGAAGCTGAGCGACGAGAACCGCTTCGCCCTGACCATGACGAACGGAGAAAGCGGGTCGACGATCACAATCAATGGCGACAGTTTCGATGCGAGGCCGCTGATCAGGTCCATGTTCGGCGCCACCCGCCCGGGTGGCAGCGACGACAGTCTGTCGAAACGCACGCCGCTCAGCATCGCGGTCAATCTCGATCGCGTCTATGCGCATCGCGGCGAAATCCTCACCAATGTCTCGGGCACGATCCGCACGCGTGGCAGTACCGTTGAGGCCGCGGAGGTTACCGGAGCCTTTCTGTCGGGGCAGCCCATCGTTCTGCGCGTCACGCCTGACGGCGATGGCCGCGAGATGCGTATCTCTGGCCGCGATGCGGGGGCTGCAATGCGGGCGGCCAATCTCTATTCCAAGATCGCCGGCGGCCAGATCGAGTTCTTCGCGATGATGGACAATGACGCCAGTTCGTCGATCCGGGAAGGCAAGCTCGTGATCCGCGACTTCGAGGTCCGCAACGAGGCGGCGCTCGCCGAACTGGACGCCAAGGGGCGGCCAAAGAAGTCCGGGCCGCGCAAGGACGGCCTTGCCTTCAAGCGGCTGACCTTGCCATTCACCACGGATGCCAGATTTCTCAGGCTTGGTGACTCCCTGGTGCGGGGCAATGAACTGGGCGCCACCGCGCAAGGCGTCATCCGCAAGTCCGACGGCGCCATCGACATAACCGGAACCATCATTCCGGCTTACGGGCCTAATGCTGCCCTGGGCAACATCCCGTTGCTGGGCGACATCCTGACGGGCGGCGGGGGTGAAGGCATTTTCGGGCTCACCTATGCGCTGGGAGGCACCATGAACAAGCCGGTGTTCCAGTCCAACCCGGTGTCCGCCATTGCGCCGGGCATCTTCCGGAAACTCTTCGAATACACGGATGGAACGCCGGTGCAGCAACAGCCCGCGCGCAATGCCGACAAGGCGAGTCCTTGACTCCTATCGGGCCTTCAGCAGCACGTGCTTCTTCTTGCCCATCGACAGCTTGATGACGCCGTCATCGTTGAGGAGGGCCTCGGTCAGCACCATCTTGTCGTCGGATGCGGGCTTGTCGTTGACCCGGATGGCGCCACCCTGAACCGATCGCCGTGCCTCGCCGTTGGACGCGGCAAGCCCTGCCACCACACAGGCCGTGAGCAGGCCGACGCCTGAGGCCAGATCCAGCGAAATGCTCGGAAGGCCGGCAGCACTGGCTCCGTCCTCGAAGGTGCGCCGCGCCGTTTCGGCCGCTTCGGCTGCTGCTCCGGCACCATGCAGCATGGCGGTGGCCTCGGTGGCGAGGATCTTCTTGGCTTCGTTCACCTCGGAACCGCCGAGGGCCGCGAGCTGCGCAATCTCGGTCATCGGCATTTCGGTATAGAGCTTGAGGAAGCGCCCGACATCGGCATCTTCCGTGTTTCGCCAGTACTGCCAGTAGTCGTAGGGGCTGAGCATGTCGGCGTTGAGCCAGACGGCCCCGGACATGGTCTTGCCCATCTTGGCGCCCGAAGCGGTGGTGAGCAGCGGCGTGGTCAGCGCATAGAGCTGGCGCTGGTCGCAGCGGCGGCCCAGTTCGATGCCGTTGACGATGTTGCCCCACTGGTCGGAGCCTCCCATCTGCAGCACGCAGCCATGGCGGCGCGAGAGTTCGAGGAAGTCGTAGGCCTGCAGAATCATGTAGTTGAATTCGAGGAAGGTAAGCGGCTGCTCGCGATCCAGGCGCAGCTTCACCGAGTCGAAACTCAGCATGCGGTTGATGGTGAAGTGCACGCCATAGTCACGCAGGAAGTCGATGTAGTTGAGGTGGTCCAACCAGTCGGCGTTGTTGACCATGCGGGCGTCAGTGCCGCCATCGCCAAAGGCCAGGAACTTCGTGAAGACCTGTCTGATGCCCTGGAGATTGGAGTTGATCTGCTCCACCGTCAGCAGCTTGCGCGATTCGTCCTTGAAGGACGGATCGCCGATCTTGGTCGTGCCGCCGCCCATCAGCGCGATGGGGCGATGTCCGGTCTTCTGCATCCAGCGCAGCATCATGATCTGGACCAGCGATCCGGCATGCAGGCTGGTGGCGGTGGCGTCGAATCCGATGTATCCCGTGATCCGGCCAGCCACGGCTGCGGCATCCAGGCCTTCGGGATCGGAGATCTGGTGGATGAATCCACGCTCCGACAGGACATTGAGGAATTCGGACTTGAACGTGCTCATGACGGCTACTCGGCAAAAGGGTGGGCGCTCTTACCACGGGAGCGGCATGTGTCAAAACCGCTGACCGCGCTTGGACTCATGTCCGGAACATCGCTCGACGGGATCGACGTGGCGCTGGTGCGAAGCGACGGCGAAGCCCTTGTCCAGCGCGGACCGGCGCGTACCTATGGCTATGGCCCTGACCAGCAGGCCTTGCTGAAGAGTGCCATCGCAGACGCGGTCACCCTCGCCGACCGCAGCGCCCGGCCGGGGCGCCTGGCGGAGGCCGAGCGCGCGCTGACCGAATGGCATGTGCAGGCGGTTGAATCATTTTGTCGGGAAGCAGGCCTAACCGCCTCTGAGATCGACGTGATTGGCTTTCACGGCCAGACGGTCATCCATCGCCCCGAACGCAGGCTGACGGTGCAGTTGGGGGATGGCCACCTGTTGGCGCGCCGGACGGGTTGCCGGGTTGTCTTCGACATGAGGGCGGCCGATGTCGCCGCCGGTGGGCAAGGCGCCCCGCTGGTACCGGCCTATCACGCGGCCCTGGTTGCCAGCCTTCCGGACCGGCCCGTCGCCTTCCTGAACATTGGCGGGGTCGCCAATGTGACCTGGATCGGCGCCGACGGAGATCTGTTGGCATTCGACACGGGACCGGGAAATGCGCTCCTCAACGACTGGTGCCTGAAGCGCATCGGCGAGCCCTTCGATGAGGGAGGCCGGCTTGCAGCATCAGGCAAGGTCGATCGCGCGGCCCTGGCCCAGCTGCTGGGTCACGGCTACTTTGAGGATCGCCCGCCCAAGTCGCTTGACCGCAACAGTTTCGCAGGCCTGCCGCTCGATCA
>JAPLOT010000283.1 GCA_026400595.1 Alphaproteobacteria bacterium
GGTCGGCGAGGATGAGCCTGTCGCCCGGCTTGGCCCAGTTGCCCTCGGGCGCGGCCGTGACCTCATAGAGACCGTATGAGATCTTGGACGAGAAGCTGATGGCGCGGTTGCCGGGGATGGTCCACGGCGTGGTGGTCCAGATGACGATGGAGGCGTTGAGGAGGTTCGCTGCGCCATCGCGCACCGGAAACTTCACCCAGATCGTGTCTGACTGGTAGTCCTGGTATTCGACCTCGGCCTCGGCCAGCGCGGTCTTTTCCACCACTGACCACATGACGGGCTTGGAGCCGCGATAGAGCTGGCCTGATGCCGCGAACTTCAGCAGCTCGTTGGCGATCAGCGCCTCGGCGCGGAAGTTCATGGTGAGGTAGGGATTGTCCCAGTCGCCGGTGACGCCGAGGCGCTTGAACTCCTCGCGCTGCACGTCGATCCAGTGCGCAGCGAAGGCGCGGCATTCCTTGCGGAAGTCGTTGATCGGGACGTCGTCCTTGTTGCGGCCCTTCTCACGGTACTGCTCCTCGATCTTCCACTCGATGGGAAGTCCGTGGCAGTCCCAGCCGGGAACATAGTTCGAGTCGAAGCCCTGCATCTGGCGCGAGCGGGTGACGATGTCCTTCAGGATCTTGTTCAGCGCGTGGCCGATGTGAAGGTGGCCGTTGGCATAGGGCGGGCCGTCATGCAGCACGTACTTCGGCCGTCCACGGCTCTGTTCACGAAGCCTTCGATAAAGGCCAAGCTCCTCCCATCGCTTGAGAAGTTCCGGTTCCTTCTGCGGCAGGCCGGCCTTCATCGAAAAGTCGGTCCTGGGCAGGAACACGGTTTCGCGATAGCGGTCGGTCTTCTGCGGCTTGTCGTCCATGGCGAAGCGGTCCAATGCTGAGATTGGACGCGCTTCTAGCAGCCAGTGCCCTGCCCCGCAATCAGCCCTGGCGGGCCTTGGAATCAGCCAGGACGCAGAGCATTTCCCACATCAGATTGGCCGCCGTCACCGCCGTGATGCCGGTGGGGTCGAAACAGGGCGCCACCTCGCAGATGTCTCCACCCACGAGGTGCATCCCCTGCAGCGACCGGATCATCACCTGGACGTCCCGGGGCATGAGTCCACCGATCTCGGGAACGCCCGTCCCCGGCGCCCAGGCCGGGTCGATCCCGTCGATATCGATGGTCATATAGGTCGGGCCCTTGCCAAGCACGGACTGGATCTTCCTGACGACGGCGTCCCGGCCCATGGCTTCGTACTCATCGAAGGTGATGCAGGTGAAACCGGCATCCTGGCCCCATTTGATGTCATCAGGCGAGAATCGCGAACCGCGCAGACCGATCTGGATGGTTCGCTTCGGATTGATCAGCCCCTCCTCCACGCCGCGCCGGAAGGTCGTGGCGTGATTGATACGCGTGTCGGCAAGCGTGTCGAGCGTATCGGCATGGCTGTCGATGTGGAAGATGCCCACCGGCTGGTCCTTCGCCAGGGCCCGCAGGATGGGCAAGGGCACGGTGTGGTCGCCGCCGATCGACAGCGGCGTCGCACCTGCAGCGTGAATCTGCGCGAAGAACGCCTCGATCATCGAAATCGACCGGCCGAGATCGATGGGATTGACCGGCGCGTCGCCCACATCCGCGACATTGCAGAGATCATAGGGCGCAATGCCCGAAGTCGAGTGCACGCGACGGATGAGCCGAGAGGCCTCGCGGACTGCAGCAGGCCCCTGTCTTGCGCCGGCCCGGTAGTTGACGCCGATGTCGAAGGGAACGCCGACCAGCGCAATATCAAGTTCGGACGAGACATCATGGCGTTGCGTGCGCATGAATGTGGCAATTCCGGCGAAGCGCGGGGTAACGGCTGCATCGACAGGCTGGAAGCGTGGGTCTTTCTTCATCGGCACGGCACCTCTAATGTGAAATGGAAACAGGAGACGACGATGAGCAGACTACAGACCATCCCGGCCCGCCGTGGCAAGGCCGTTCGCTTGGCGAAGGGCCAATCGGTGAAAGTCGTCAATACCCACGGCAATCAGGTGGTCGATTTCTGGGCCTTCAATGCCGGCGACCTGCGCGAGTACCTGGGCATGGAGCATTGCAGGGCTTTCTGGACCAGGCTCTTCCCCGTGGCAGGAGACAAGATGGTCACAAACCGCCGCCGCCCGATCCTGACAATGACCGAAGACCATTCGCCCGGCCGCCACGACACGCTGATCGCGCCTTGCGACAACGAGCGCTACGGCCTGCTCGGCTGCACCCACTATCATGACAATTGCCGCGACAACATGCACGCGGGACTGGCGGAATTGGGATTCACCATTCCCTACACGCCGGACTCGCTCAATCTGTTCATGAACATTCCGTGGCGGCAGGACGGGGCGCTTGAATGGGGCAACTGCCTTTGCAAGCCCGGCGACTACGTGACGTTCAAGGCAGAGCTGGATTCCATCGTCGTCTTCTCGGCCTGCCCACAGGACATGTTGCCGATCAACAACGGCATTACCACCGAAGCCCATTTCGAGGTGATCGACTAAGCGCTATCTCCCCGGCTGCCACTTTTCCCGCAGCGTGACCAGTTCTTCGGCGGCCGTCGGATGCACGGCCATGGTTGCGTCGAAGTCTGACTTCTTTGCCCCGAGTCTCACGGCAATCCCGAGAAGCTGGGCCATTTCGCCGGCATCCGGGCCGCAGATGTGGCATCCAAGCACGACATCCGTTTCCGCATCGACGACCAGCTTCATCAGCATCCGCTCGTCACGACCGGAAAGCGTATGCTTCATGGGCTTGAACGACGTCTTGTAAATGTCGATGGCCCTGCCATCCTTGCGGGCTTCGGTTTCCGTCAGCCCCACGGTGCCAATCTCCGGTTGCGAAAAGACCGCGGTCGGAATCAGCCGATGATCAACCTTCACGTCCTTGCCGCCAAACACGGTATCGGCAAAGGCGTGGCCCTCGCGGATGGCCACCGGAGTAAGGTTCACGCGATTGGTGACATCGCCAACGGCATAGATGTCGGGTGCGGTCGTCCGCGAATAGGCGTCAACCTTCACCGCATAGTGCGGGGTGAGTTCAACACCAGCGTTCTCGAGTCCCAGACCCACCACATTGGGAATTCGCCCGGTTGCGAACATGATCTGACCCGCTCCGAAGGCCGCGCCATCTTCAAGCGTCACGCGCACGCCGTCGCCCGATCTGTCGATACGCGTCACGTCGGTCTTGGTGCGGATCTCGATACCCTTCTTGGCCATTTCTCCGGCAAGGTGATTGCGAAGATCGTCATCGAAGCCGCGCAGGATCTGTTCGCCCCGATAGATCAATACGGTTTCGACGCCCAAGCCGGAGAATATCCCGGCAAATTCGACGGCGATGTATCCGCCGCCGACAATGCAGATCCGCGCCGGCAACCGTTCGAGATGAAAGGCCTCGTTGGAGGTGATCGACAGCTCGTGACCTGGAAGATGCCGTGGGACGAAGGGCGTCGCTCCGGTGGCAACAAGAATGTTCTTTGCTGTCACCCTGCGGCCGGATGCGAGCACGAGGGTGTTGGGTCCGGCGATCGTCGCCCGCTCGAGGATCAGCTCGGCACCTGCGCCTTCGAGATTGCGGACATAAGCCTTGTTGAGCCGGTCAATCTCCCTGTCCTTGTTGGCAACCAGCGTCTGCCAGTCGAAGGAGATCTTCTCCGAAGTCCAGCCGAAACCGACTGCATCCTCGAACTCCTCGGCGAATTTCGACGCGTAGACGAAGAGTTTCTTCGGCACGCAGCCCCTGATTACGCAGGTGCCGCCTACCCGGTACTCCTCGGCAACCGCGACCTTCGCCCCGTAGCGCGCAGCGATTCGCGCGGCGCGAACGCCGCCCGATCCCGCGCCAATGACGAAAAGGTCGTAGTCGAAACCGGTCATGCCTTGCGGAATGTCTTCACGCCATCCTTCGTGCCCATCAGGATGATGCCACAAATGTCGACGAAGATGCCGGTTTCGACCACGCCGGGGATTGACTTTATCAGCTCCGACAGCCGCGCGGGATGCGGAATGCTGCCCAGTCCGAGGTCCAGAATGGCGTTGCCGGAGTCCGTCTTGAAGGGCTTGCCCTCCTTGCGCCGCAGGTCAATGCTCCCGCTCACGCCGCAGATCTTCATCGCCCTCTCGATCTTCCAGGCCGTCGCACGCACACCGAAGGGGATGACCTCGACGGCGAGCGGGAACCGGCCGAGGGTCGAGACCTTCTTCGACTCGTCGGCGATGACCACCATGTAACGGGAGGAGGTTGCGACGATTTTCTCGAGCAGAAGCGCGCCGCCGCCACCCTTCACCAGTTCGAACTTCTCGTTGAACTCGTCGGCACCATCGACAGTGATGTCGAGGAAGGGATGCTTTTCGAGGTCCGTCAAAGGAATGCCGAACTTCGTGGCAAGATCGCGCGTACTGCGCGACGTCGGCACGGCAAGGACATCCAGGCCTGCCTTCACCTTTTCGCCGAGCGCGGCGATGAAGTGATTGGCCGTCGACCCGGTGCCGAGCCCCACCTTCATGCCGGGCTTTATGTAGTCGAGCGCGGCAAGGGCCGCGGCTTTCTTTTGCTCTTCAGTGTTCACTTTCCCAGCCCGCCCATCAGCATGTACTTCATTTCTAGATACTCCTCGACACCGTGGTGCGAGCCTTCGCGGCCCAGACCCGACTCCTTGACGCCGCCGAACGGCGCCTCGGCGGTCGAGATGATGCCTTCATTGATTCCGACCATGCCGTATTCAAGACCTTCCGCAACCCGCCAGACGCGGCCGATATCGCGGGTGTAGAAATAGCAGGCCAGGCCGAACTCGGTGTTGTTGGCCATGGCAATGGCCTCTTCTTCGGTCTTGAACTTGAACAGAGGCGCCACTGGACCGAAGGTCTCCTCGCGGGCCACGGCCATGTCGGTCGTGACGTCGCGGATCAGAGTGGGTTCGAAGAAGTTTCCGCCCAGCGGCTTGCCCCCGACGATCACCTTACCGCCCTTCCTGACTGCGTCGTCGATGTGCTCCTGCACCTTGCCGACTGCGGCCTTGTTGATCAGCGGGCCTGTCGTCGTACCAGCCTCTGCGCCGTCACCAACCTTGAGCTTGCGAACGGCCTCGGCCAGCTTCTCGGCAAACCTGTCGTAGATACCTTCCTGGATCAGCATGCGGTTGGCACAGACACAGGTCTGTCCGGCGTTGCGGTACTTGGACAGCATTGCGCCCTGCACGGCCGCATCGAGGTCGGCATCATCGAAGACGATGAATGGTGCATTGCCGCCGAGTTCGAGACCGATCTTCTTGATGGTCGGCGCGCACTGCGCCATCAGGACACGGCCCACTTCGGTCGAGCCCGTGAAGGTCAGCGCACGGACGATGGGATTCGAGGTCATCTCCGCGCCGATCTCGCGCGACGAGCCGGTCACGACGGAGAAGACGCCGGCCGGAATGCCGGCGCGTTCGGCCAGTTCGGCGAGGGCCAGGGCGGAGAGCGGCGTCTCGGTCGCAGGCTTGCACACGAATGCGCATCCGGCCGCCAGCGCCGGCCCGGCCTTGCGGGTGATCATCGCATTGGGGAAGTTCCACGGGGTGATGGCGGCCACCACGCCCACCGGCTGCTTGATCACGATCATGCGGCCATTGGGCCAGGGCGATGGAATGGTCTCGCCATAGATGCGCTTTGCCTCTTCGGCAAAGAATTCGATGAATGACGCGCCATAGGCAACTTCGCCGCGCGATTCGAGCAGCGGCTTGCCCTGCTCGGCGGTCATGATCTGGGCAAGATCCTCCTGGTTCTCCATCATGAGGTTGAACCACTTGCGCAGGATGGCCGCGCGTTCCTTTGCAGTCTTCTTCGCCCAGTCCTTCTGGGCGCGCTGGGCAGCCTCGATGGCGGCGCGGGTTTCGGCAGCGCCGAGTTTCGGAACCGTGGCGATGACGCTTTCGTCAACCGGGTTGGTCACGTCGATGGTT
The DNA here is from genome assembly GCA_026400595.1 of Alphaproteobacteria bacterium. Lineage (GTDB taxonomy): Bacteria > Pseudomonadota > Alphaproteobacteria > Rhizobiales > Aestuariivirgaceae > Aestuariivirga. The sequence continues at coordinate 5,948 of JAPLOT010000283.1, forward strand.
GTCTTGCCACCCACCCACTTGCCGTCGATGTAACATTTCTCCTTGAGGAGCGCGGCGTCCTTCAGTATGTCGCGAAGCGCCTGGGCCTTGCGGATGTCCATGTTTGGTCTCCCGTTGCGATTGGGCGGCCTCTTAGCACAGGGGTTTGCGGGGAACAAACCCACCAGACTTGCGGAGTTTGCATGCCAGATCGCGCCGTGATTTTCGACCTCGACGGAACCCTGGTGGACACCGCGCCCGACCTCATGCGCGCCACCAACCATGTGCTTGAGACGATCGGACGGCGGCCCATCACGATGGACGAGGTCCGGGTCTTCGTGGGCCACGGGGCCCGTGCGCTGCTGACCCGCGGCCTCGCCGCCACGGGCGGCCTGCCAGAGAACTATGACGTCGAGCCAGACTACCGGCGCTTCGTCGATTTCTACGCGGTCAACATCGCGGAGGGCAGCCTGCCCTTCCCCGGAACCGTCGCCCTGCTCGACAAGTTGAAGGCGGAAGACATCGCCATGGGGGTGTGCACCAACAAGCTCGAGGGGCTTTCCCTGCGCCTTCTCGAAGAACTCGATCTGCTGAAATACTTCGGCTCCGTCGTCGGTCCCGACACGATCGGCATTGCCAAGCCCGACCCCCGTCCCTTCCATGAATCGGTTTCGCGCCTTGGCCGCAAGAACCCGCGCGCCATCATGATCGGCGACAGCGAAACCGACATCCTTACCGCCCGCAATGCCGGTGTGCCGGTGATCGGCCTGCCCTTCGGATACACGCCCAAGCATGTCTCGACGTTCTGGCCGGACAGGGTGATCGGCCACTACGACGAGGCCTGGGACGCGCTGCAGGAGCTGTTTGCGCAAGAAGCTTGACTTGGCCAAGCCCCGCCGCCTATACGGCCACCACCCTGAACGGGCGATTAGCTCAGTTGGTAGAGCACTGTGTTCACATCGCAGGGGTCACTGGTTCGAGTCCAGTATCGCCCACCACCGGTAACATCCCGACAAGTTCCGCGAGGCCAAATACTTGCATCTGACTGCAAGCGAACTCTGGCTTTGTAGGGTCAGTTGACGCCCAGCGTGCGCGGTTATATGAATCTGCAAGCATATGAACTCCGAGACGTAGCCCATGGCCGAGCGCTCATTTGCACGCGAAGTGGAAGACCTCCGGCTGGGCGCGGGCCAGGAGTTCCGCGGCGAGGGCATCCTCGCCATCACCAAGGCGTTGCTGCAATCCGGCGTCGCCTATGTGGGCGGGTACCAGGGCGCCCCCATTTCCCATCTGATGGACGTGCTCGCCGACGCCTCCGGCTACATGGCGGACCTCGGCGTTCATTTTGAGAGTTCGGCCTCCGAGGCGGCGGCGGCCGCCATGCTCTCGGCCTCGGTCATGTATCCGATCCGCGGCGCGGTCACCTGGAAGTCGACCGCCGGAACGAATGTTGCCAGCGATGCCTTGTCCAACCTGTCATCGGGCGGCGTCACCGGCGGTGCCGTGATCGTCATCGGCGAAGATTATGGCGAAGGCTCGTCCATCATGCAGGAGCGCAGCCATGCCTTCGCGATGAAGTCCCAGATCTGGCTGGCCGATCCGCGTCCGGACCTCCCGACCATGGTAAGGATCGTCGAGAAGTCCTTCGAACTGTCGGAGGCCTCCAATACGCCGGTCATGGTCGAAGTCCGCATCCGCGCCTGCCATGTCCATGGCAGGTTCGTCGCGAAGGACAATGTGAGACCGCGATACACCCTGCGCGAGGCGCTGGAGAACCCGCAGCGTGACGTGAACCGGATCGTCCTGCCGCCCGCGTCCTTCATCCACGAAAAGCTCAAGATCGAGAAACGCTGGCCCGCGGCGGTGGCCTTCATCAAATCGGAGAAACTCAACGAGCGCTTCGGACCGGCTGACGGTGACGTCGGCATCATGCTGCAGGGCGGCATGTACAATGGTGTCATCCGCGCCTTGCAACAGCTTGGCCTGTCGGATGCCCATGGCTCGACGCGCGTGCCGCTCCATGTTCTCAACATCACCTATCCGCTGGTTCCCGAGGAGGTGATCGACTTCTGCCGGGACAGGCGCGCCGTTCTGATCGTCGAGGAGGGCCAGCCCGAATTCATCGAGCAGGCCATCAGCACCGTGTTGCGCCGCGCAGGACTTGAAACGCGGCTCCATGGCAAGGACGTGCTGCCGATGGCGGGTGAATACACCGCCACGGTCCTCCGAGCCGGCATCGCCCACTTCCTGGAAGAAGCTGCCCCAGCCCTCCTCGGCAATCGTCCTCCGCTTTCAGACCCATCGAAGCTTCTTCAGTCACCCGAGATTCGGAAGCTTGCTGAAGACGTGCCGCCGCGCCCCCCGGGCTTCTGTACCGGCTGTCCCGAGCGGCCGATCTTCGCGGCCATGAAGCTGGTTGAGAAGGAACTTGGGGCCCATCATGTCTCGGCCGATATCGGCTGCCATCTCTTCTCGATCCTGCCGCCCTTCAACATCGGCACCACCACCATGGGCTATGGGCTGGGACCCGCAGGCGCGTCTGCCTTCAATGTCCCCGCGGGAAAGCGTGCCATCTCTGTCATGGGAGACGGCGGTTTCTGGCACAACGGCCTCGCCACCTCGGTCGGCAATGCTGTCTACAACAAGCATGATGGGGTGATGCTGATCGTCGACAACTTCTATTCCGCTGCGACCGGCGGTCAGGACATTCCATCGTCGCGTGCGCTTTCGCCGAAGCGGCAGACCAACAATTCGATCGCCGACGCCGTGCGAGGTATCGGCGCCTCATGGGTCCGCCATATCGATCGCACCTATGATGTCGCTCAAGTGCGTGACACCCTGCGCGAGGCGCTGACCACGGATGCGCCCGGCCCCAAGATCATCGTCGCCGCGTCCGAATGCATGCTGAACAAGCAACGCCGCGAACGGCCCTTGCGCGAAAGGGAGGAACGCGAAGGTCGGCCAGCCCTGAAGCAACGCTTCGGTGTCGACGAGGATATCTGTACGGGAGATCACGCCTGCATCAGGCTTTCCGGATGCCCTTCGCTTTCGGTGAAGGTCACCGACGACCCTTTGCGCGATGACCCCGTGGCCACCATCGACAACAGCTGCGTGGCCTGCGGCAATTGCGGCGAAGTTGCCGACGCTGCGGTTCTTTGCCCCTCCTTCTATCGGGCCGACGTCCTGCACAATGCACCTGGCTGGACGCGCCTGTGGGACCGGCTCCGCAGACGGATCATTTCGGCCCTGCAGTCCCGGCGCGAGGCCCGCCGCTACCTTTTCGACCGGAGTCCGGCATGACAGCGGCCGACAGGCCAATCTCGATCGCCATTCTTGCCCTTGGCGGTCAGGGAGGGGGCGTTCTGTCCGACTGGATCGTCGCCACGGCCGAGGCCAATGGCTGGCAAGCGCAATCCACCTCGGTGCCGGGTGTTGCGCAGCGCACCGGCGCGACCTTGTATTACATCGAAACCATGCCGGCCCCGCCCGGCAAGGCGCCAGTCCTGGCCCTGATGCCAACGCCTGGCGACGTGGACATCGTCATCGCGTCGGAGCTCATGGAGGCCGGGCGCGCCATCCTCCGCGGGCTGGTCACACCGGACCGGACCACACTGATCACGTCGACCCAACGTGCCTACGCGATTGCAGAGAAAGAACGGCCGGGAGAAGGTATCGGTGACCCTCAGGCCGTGGCAGCGGCTGCACAGCTGGCTGCCCGCCGCATCATTGCCTTCGACATGGACACCCTCGCACAAGAGGCAGAGACGGTGATCTCGGCCCCACTGCTTGGCGCGCTCGCGGGTTCCGGAGCCCTTCCCTTTGCGCGAGAATCCTTTCTTGCTTCTATCGAGTCCAGTGGCCGAAACGCTGCGGCATCACGCAAGGGTTTCGAGGGGGGATATGCGCGCGTGGCCGAGAATGCCTTGCCACGACTGAGCTTGGCGCCACCCCCGCATCGTGGCGACCTGCCAGATACGCTTGGAGACCACGGTCTGGATGACGCCCTCGAGGAGATCAGGAAACTGCCTGTCGCCGTTCAGCCCATTGCGCTGGCGGGCTTCAAGCGCTCCGTGGATTTCCAGGATCCTGGCTATGGCCGCGCGTATCTTGCGAAGCTCGCCCATCTGCATCGGCTTGACGACAAGGCCGGCGGCCTCCGCCATGGCTATGCCTTCACCGCCGCAGCGGCGAAGCACCTCGCGAATGCCATGGCATATGACGATGTCATCGGGGTTGCGGACCTGAAGATCCGCTCGCGCCGTTTCGCCCGCATCGCAGGCGAGATGAATGCCGGCGCGCGCGCGCCGATGAAGCTGACCGAATACATGCATCCCAGGGCCGGGGAGCTGGTCGGCCTCATGCCGCATCGGCTCGGAGCGTCGATCGCCGCCCGCCCGGCCTGGATGTCCCGGCTCGACCGCTGGTTCAGCCGGGGCCGCCACATCCAATCCACCAGCCTCAGCGGCTTCCTCCAGCTCCTTGCCGTCGCCTCTCTGCGCCGGTTCCGGCGTCGCCTGCTGCGTCACGCGGTCGAGATGCAGCATCTTGAAGCCTGGCTTGAAAAGGCGACAGGCCTGATCGACAGGAACTACGCCCTGGCAACGGGCATCCTTCTGTCGCGGCGCCTGGTGAAAGGATACTCCGATACGCATGCGAGAGGACTGTCGAAGTTCGACAGGGTCCTTTCCTCCATTCCCCAGTTGCGGGACCGTGACGACGCCGGCGCATGGATGAGCCGGCTCATCAGCGCGGCACTGAAAGACGAAGGCGGCGAGGCGCTCGACGGTGCCTTGCGCACCCTGCGGTCACTCTGACCCGGCCGCATCACCCAGCCGGATGTTGCGCAGAACCTTGTGAAGCGTGGCGACAAACTGCGCATACTCCTCTTCGCCGATGTCCCGGAACATTTGCTGGTAGCGGCGGAACATCACCGGCCAGAAGGCATCGAAGGCCTCACGTCCCTCCGGCGTGATTCCCACCTCACGGACCCGCATGTCGTCCATGCGCTGCTGCCGCCTCACCAGGCCGCGCGCCTCGAGCGAGTCGATGGTCCGGCTCATTGTCGATTGCTCGGTCACCGCCAGGCCGGACAGCTCGTTCATCGTGAGCCCGGACTTGATGCCGAGCACGGCCAAGGCGCGCATCTGCGGCGTCGTCAGATCAAAGGCGCGAAGCTCGTCTGCGAGATCGAAGTTCCATTGGGCCGCAACGCGGTTGATCAGGTAGGGCACGAAATGATTGAGCCCAATCTCGGCCAGTGATGGCGGGGAGTTACCTGGCTCCGGCTTGCGGTGCAGGACCCCTTTCAGGAAGGCATTTTCGTCAGCCATCATCCGGCAAACCTAGGTCAAAAGCTCTGCCTTGCCAATGTTCGACTGTTTCACGCAGCAGCTGGCGCGCCCTCTTCCGCGATGGTCCAGATGTGTTCGATCTTTGCCGTCTTGCCGATCATCAGGGAGGCCGAGCAATACTTCTCGGCCGAGAGGTTCACGGCGCGTGCAACGCTCGATTCCTTCAGGCCGTAGCCCCTTAGTTTGTAGATGAGCTTCACCTTGGTGAACACCTTGGGATCTTCACTGGCACGCTCCGCCTCAAGTTCAACGTCGAGAGCCGTGACCTTCTCGCGCATCCGCTCGAGGATCATGACGACGTCGAAGGCCGTGCAGCCACCCAGCCCGAGCAGCAGCATTTCCATCGGTCGCACCCCAATATTCCGGCCGCCGGCTTCCGGTGCGCCGTCCATGACCACCGCATGACCGCTGCCCGATTCACCAACAAAGGCCCTGCCGTCGAGCCACTGGACCCGTGCTTTCATCTCATTGCTCCTTGAGGGACCGATCAGGCGGCCTTCTTACCGGCGATATAGCTGTCAAGCCAAGAGGTTCGGTACCCATCCTCGCGCCAGAGGACGGGGAAATAGCTCTCATCCATCTCCAGCGAGTCCGCCCGCTTGTAGCGCGAGTAGATGTAGCTGACTTTCGTCGGATGGAAGCGGGCGGCCGATGAGATACAGTGCGCGATTGCGGATCGGCGCGGCCGTTCTCCCTTGTTGTCACGCGACCCGTGCCAGGTTCGCCCATGATGGATGACGCAGGATCCGGCCGGAACTTCGATCGGCACGATCTCATAGTCAGAAACACCGGCCGATGCGGCTGCAGGGTACAGGTCGTTCAACGGATCGTCAGGCGCGTGGAACTGCTTGATCGGCGGCGATATCGGCCATTTGTGCGACCCGCGAACATACTCGATCGTTCCCTGGTAGGCCTTGGTGTCATCGAGCGTGATCCAGCAGGTGTTCATTTCACCTGGTTCGATCCACACGTTGTAGGAATCGTCCTGATGGAAACCGAGAGGCTTGGTACCGGGCGGCTTCCAGATCACGTTGTCCTGGCCGATCCGCGCGCCAGGCCAGCGCCGCAGCCGCGCGCAGGCCTCGCCCACATCGGCGTGGAGCACGATCGATGCGATCGTAAGGTCCGACTTCCAGCCATTGCAGATCTGGCGCGTGAGGTCCTCGCGGTCGCGGCCCATGCGCCAGTTCCACTCGTCGGGATAGAGTCCGGTCTGGAACTTGCCGGAGAACATGGGCTCGAAACGGCTGCGGGCCGCGTCGATCTGCGCGGCCGTCAGCACATTCTCGATGATGACAAAGCCATCGCGGTCGAAGGTGTCGACATGCTGCTGGGTCAAGGTAATCATGCCGGGCATCGTTGCATCCTCCTGCCGTCAGGCCATCCTATCCGCTCTCCGCGCCGATCAGGTCCTGCCGGGCCTGTTCCAGATGACGCGTGATCTGATCAACGGCCCCCTGCACGTCACGGTGCCGCAGGGCCTCGTAGAGTGCACGGTGCTGCTGGTTGTAGGCTCTGGTCTTCTCCTTCGAAAGGATAAGCTGTTTCATGCGGTTCCACTGCGCATGAAGGCGAACCATGTTCACCTGCTGGTACATCCGGACAATCAGCGGGTTGCGGGAACAGCGCGCGAGGTCTAGGTGAAACTCGGAATCGAGCTGGGTGAACAGGGTCGGATCGTCCTCTGCCGCTTCGATCCGGCGCAGTACGTCCTCGAAGGTATCGAGATCACTGCCGGTCGCATGGATTGCCGCCAGCCGGGTCATATAGGGCTCGATGGCAAAGCGGGTTTCGATCAATTGCAGCGGGCTGACCAGGTCCGCAATGTCCTCCATCCCCTGGTGGATGGGTCCGGCGTAGCTGACGAAGGTGCCGCTCCCAACCCGCCGCACGACGAGGTTCTTTTCGGCAAGCTGGTCCAGCACCTTGCGAATCGTCGAACGCGCCGTGCCGAAGGTGATGGCAAGCTGTCGCTCTGCGGGTAGCTGATCGCCATCCGCATAGACACCGGACTCGATTGCCTGCTTGATGCGCGCCATGATGACGCTCGCGGAACGGCTCGAACCGGCCAGCAGGTCATCTGAGTCGTCTGTCGCTTCCGTCAATCTGATCCCCATTTTGCCGGACGGACGCAACCAATTAAGGGGCGATTGGTTGTAATTGGACAGAATTGGTTTGCAATCGGTCGGCTTTTGTGGATCAATAAGGCTCGGTTCTGGCTCCGCGTCAAGCTGCGTTTACCCGTGTTTGAGCGGAACCGGTCAGCAACAAGGGGAATTCGGCCCATGGCAGTTCCGTCCGGCGTCAAGTACGCCATCATCGGCGCAGGCATCCACGGTCTCTCGACAGCCTATCATCTCGCGCTGAAGCTCAAGGAAACCGGGCGTGGCAGCGGCAAGGACATCCTCGTCGTCGACAAGACCGCGATCGCGGCCGGTGCATCCGGCATCGCCTGCGGTGTCGTCCGCAACAACTACTACCAGCCGGCCATGCGCGAGCTGATGGCCCAATGCGTCGAGGTCTGGGAGAGCGATCCCAAGGCCTATTCCTATCACAGCGTCGGCTACATGCAGATCAGCCCGGAGGTCATGCACGAACAGGTGGGTTCGATCTACGAGCAGCAGAAGAAGATCGGCTACGACTCGGTCTTCATCGAAGGCGCGGGCGACTCCCAGAAATACATGGAGGGCCTCTTCTCTGACTGGCAGGCGAAGGGCATTACCTCGGTGCTGCACGAAAAGAAGGGCGGCTACGCCAACAATACGGCCTCGATCTATGGCCTCGCCTCCAAGGCAGAGGCTGAGGGGGTTCGCATCCTGACCGGCTGCGAGGTCACGGGCTTCGAATTCGGAAACAACTCCGCGGCGGTCACGGGAATCAAGACGAACAAGGGCACGATCAAGTGCGATTACGTCGTCGTCGGCGTCGGTCCCTGGGTGAACACGATATGGAATATGCTGGAGCTGCCGCGCACGGTCTCGATAAAGGGACGCGATGGCAAAACGCATGACGGCATCCGCATGTGGAAATACTGGTGCCTCGAAGAAGGCACACTGGGCGTCGATCCCAACATGCACAAGACCAATGACGGCAGGATGCCACCGGTGATCCATGTCGACACCGATGCGCCGCTCTACTCCGACATCGACGGCCGCCTCCTCACCGACAAGCTCTGGGGCCTCTACTACAAGCCGGACTTCAACTTTGGCGGCATCCAGGGCGGTTCGTCGCCCTACAAGGTCGAAGGCGAGCCCGACACCATCGCGATCGATCCCTACGGGCCCGACTCGCCCGACTTCATCGTCGGCGACGACTTCATCGAGACCTGGTGCTCGATGCTGGCCCATTGCCAGAAGCGCTTCGAAGGCAAGATCAGCCAGTACAAGAACCACGAGAAATCGGGCGGCCTGGGTTGCTTCACGCCCGACAACTTCCCGGTCTTCGACGTGTTCCGCGAGAATGTCTTCGTCATCGCCGACTCGAACCACGGCTACAAGATGATTGGCGTCGGCAAGCTGGTCGCCCAGGAGATCTGCGGCGAGACCTCGCGCCTGCTCGAGCCCTTCCGTTTCTTGCGCTATGCGGAAGGCAGGCTGCATCCCGTGTCCAACAGTCCGTTCCCCTGGAGCTGACCGGAGAGATTTGACACCGCGGGCAAGCGGGACTTGGATTGGCTGTTCAGTTCACGGGGCAAGAGACCCCAGCAAGAAAAACAGGGAAGGAAATGCCGATGACCGACTACGAGAACTTTATCAAGACTCCGGGGCGCGCCGACCTCATCAAGCAGGTGCGCAAGAAGATCGACGCGCTCGGCATCGAGTACCTCTACCTGCAGTTCGTGTCGGTCACCGGCCGCATCATGGGCAAGGGCATTCCTGCTGATCACTGGGAGAACATCGCCAATGGCGGCTTCCAGCTCGTCTACGGCTCCACCGTCAACCTCTTCATGAACCGCCGCGGCGAGTATCTCGGCTACGGCCCGGAGGCCGCCGAGCTCGTCGGCGTTCCCGAACCGGAAACCTTCATGCAGCTGCCCTGGGACAAGCGCGTGGCGCGCATGTTCTGCACCCTCTTCCGCAACCGCGAGGAGCGCGAAGATCCAGGCGCCTTTCTCACCGCCGATTGCCGCGGCAACCTGCGCCGCATCCACGATCAGTTCGAGAAGGATCACGGCCTTCGCATGCGCCACGGCACCGAGCCGGAAATGATGTGGCTCAAGAAGGACGAGAACGGCAAGCCAAATGGCGGTTTCTCCAACCCTTACTGCTACCACATCGACCAGTTCGAGAGCCTGCGCCCGGTCTACATGAAGGTCATCGAATACGGCCGCAAGATGGGCCTCGACATGATCCAGGGCGATCACGAGGACGCGCCCGGACAGATCGAGCTCAACTTCAACTATGACGATGCGCTGCGTACAGCAGACAGGCTGACCACCTATCGCCAGATCTGCGCGCAGGTGGCCCGCGAGTTCAACATTATCGCCTGTTTCATGTGCAAGCCCTTCATGGGTGTGTCGGCCAACGGCTGCCATCACAACATCTCGCTGTGGAAGGGCGGCAAGGACGAATTCAAGGTGCTCGGCAACGACCCGAAGAACCTGCCCGGCTTCGAGCACAACTTCATGTACCGCCGCGGCGGCACGAACACCTTCATGCCGGAAGGCGATGATCCGCGCATGCCGGGCAAGGTCGGCCTCTATGTGATCGGCGGAATCGTGAAGCATCTCTCCGCGCTCACCGCCATCGGCTGCTCGACGGTGAACTCTTACCGCCGACTGTGGGATACGGGCTTCTGGGCACCGGTCTTCGCCGACTGGGGCTTTCAGAACCGCACCACGGGCCTGCGCGTCTCGGCGCCTGGCCGCTTCGAATACCGCGCGGTCGACTCGATGGTGAACCCCTACATCATGGCGGGCGCCATCCTGCGCGCTGCCGACGACGGCATCCGCCACAAGATCGACCCCGGCAAGCCGGAAGAGCGCAACATCTATGCCGCTATGGAAGCGGGCAAGCAGGTCAAGAAGCTGCCCATGACGCTCGGTGACGCGCTCGAAGCGCTGAAGAAGGACGATGTCGTCAAGTCCGCCATGCCGGGCGAAATGCATCGCCTCTACGACGAGTACAAGCGCGACGAATGGGAGCGCTTCCTCCACACCTCGACGGAGTGGGACCTCGAAACCTATCTCAACTGCCTGCCGTAAAGGAGACCACAGCAACCATGTGCGGGATCGCAGGACTGATCCATCGCGACGGATCCGGCAACATCGGTCAGGAAATGACCGCCATGTTGCAGTCGCTGAAGCATCGCGGGCCGGACTCGACTGGCTATGCGATCTACGGAAGCCCGGGACGCAACGAATATGTGATGCGCTTCAAGGTGGCCGAACAGGAAGACATGTCGAAGGGGTTCGACATTCACGATGAAGTACGCCGCCGCCGCGGCATCGTCGAGGAACGCCTGGCCACGCTGGGTGTCCATGTGATCGAACGCGACGATGCCACGGAATATGCCTATCGCTACCGCATCCAATACGACGGTGATATGAAGAAGCTCGCCGACTACGTGGAAGACGTGGAAGGCACCGAGATCCTCTCCATGGGCAATGCCCTGGAACTCATCAAGGATCTGGGCGACGCGGCCCGCGTTGCCGATCAGTACGATCTCCGCAAGTTCAAGGGCACGCATGGCATTGGCCACACCCGCATGGCCACCGAGTCGGACGTCGACATCCGCTCGGCCCATCCCTACTGGGCCTATCCCTACAACGACATCGCGGTCGTCCATAATGGGCAGATCACCAACTACTGGATGATGCGCCGCGAGTTCGAGCGCAAAGGCCACCGCTTCATGTCGAATTGCGACTCCGAGTTGCTGGCGGTCTACACGGCTTACAACCTGGAGCATGGCGCCACGCTGGAGGACTCCCTCAAGCAGTCGATCCAGGACATTGACGGCGTCTTCACCTACTTGGTCTCGACCAAGGACTCGCTCGGCATGGCCAAGGACACGATGGCCGCAAAGCCGATGGTCCTCTACGAGAGCGACAATCTTGTCGCGCTCGCATCCGAGGAAGTGGCGATCCGCTCGGTGATCCACCACGAGATCGACACCTGGGATCCCTATGATGAGGAGGTTCGCGTATGGCGGGCGTGACGACGGCCAAGAAGGACCATCTCAGCCATGAGATGGGCATGCACACGGAAGGCCTGCTCGGCCGCACGCAGCAGCGCTTCTTCGACATCAGCGAGGAGAATGTCGGCTACGGCTATCCCGATGCGCCGGATGTGGACTTCAACAAGCGTGCCGAGATCGACTGCGAGAATCTCGAGACGAAGCAGATCAACATCCAGCTTCGCGACCTGATCCGCCGGGGCTGCGGCACCATCGTGCTGAAGAACCCGGGTTCGAAGCACTCGATCGCCGTCGGCATTCTCAACCGCCTGAACCTCTATATCGAGGGCTCCTGCGGCTACTTCGCCTGCGGCCTGACGGATGGCCCGAACATCCGCATCAAGGGCCGCGTCGGCTGGGCCTGCGGCGAGAACATGCTGGCCGGCACCATCGTCATCGAGAAGAACGCGGGCTCGCAGTTCGGTGCGGCGCTGCGCGGCGGCGACCTGGTCTGCAAGGGCTCGGTCGGCGCACGCACCGGCATCGATCAGAAGGGCGGCAACATCCTCGTCGGTGGCGACACCGGATCCTTCACCGGCTTCATGATGCAGCGCGGCCGCATGGTGATCCTCGGCAATGCCGGCAAGAACCTCGGCGACTCCATGTACGACGGTACGATCTACCTGGGCGGCGAAGCCCGCTCGCTGGGCGTCGACGCGGTGCCCGGCGTCATGACGGATCTCGACCGCGAGTGGCTCACCCGCAAGCTGAAGATGTACGACATGTATCCGCAGGGCGGCATTGACCACATCAAGAAGATCGTGGCCGGCAAGCAGCTCTGGAACTACGACAACCTCGAACCGGGCGAAAAGAAGCTCGTGCTGTGATGAGGATTTGAAGAACATGGCAAAGAAGAAGAAGTCCAAGACCGTCGCAGCCCGCAAGGCAACCGCGGTCAAGCGCTCAGCGCCCGTGAAGGCGAAGAAGGCGATGCCTCTGGCCAAGCCCAAGAAGGCCGGCGTGGCGCGAACCGCCACGGGCATGGTGGCCCTGGCCAAGAAGGCGCCAGCCGAAACCAAGAAGTATATTCTTGGCTCGTCCAAGATCTTCACGCCGGAAGTCATCAACGACATCCACATCAAGTCCGAGCTTGGCCGCTACCGCATGCGCGGTTTCTCGCTCTTCAAGAAGATCCCGCACTGGGACGACCTGACCTTCCTGCCCGGCACGCTGACGCGCTTCGTCATCGAGGGCTATCGCGAGAAATGCGAGACGAAGACCATCATCGGCCCGCGCGCCAAGCGGCCCATGGTGCTCGACATTCCGATCTACGTCACCGGCATGTCCTTCGGCGCCCTGTCCTACGAAGCGAAGATCGCGCTGGCCCGTGGCGCCACCATGGCCGGCTCGGCCACATGCTCCGGCGAAGGCGGCATGA
>JAPLOT010000026.1 GCA_026400595.1 Alphaproteobacteria bacterium
CCGCGCTTCCGCATCTACCGCGCCAACGTGACGTCGGCGCTGATCAATGCGCTGCGCGTGCGCTATCCGGTCACCGAAAGGCTGCTGGGGCACGAAGACTTTGCCGCCTGCGCGGGATCCTATGCCGAGACACAGCGTCCCGCATCGCCAGTGCTTATCGATTATGGCGCCAGTTTCCCCGACCATCTCGCCGCGGTGTCTCATGACGCCTGTGCGGCCGATCTCGCCCGACTCGAAAGCCTGTGGTGGCAGGCCTATCACGCGGCCGATGCGAGCCCGCTGCCGCCGGAGAAGCTCTCCGAGATTCCGCCCGAGAGCTGGGGCCTGGCACGGTTCGCCTTCCTCCCGTCCCTTGGCCTCATGTCTTCCCCTCACGCCGTCGGCTCGCTCTGGCAGGGTCAGCACGGTGCGAGCGGCCCACAGAACGTCGTCGTCGCCAGGCCCGAAGCGGACGTGACGCTGCACCTGCTGGGGCCGGCGCCCTTCGCGCTTCTTGCCAGACTGTGCCATGGCAACACGCTGGCCGAGGCGGTCGAGACCACCTCCGGCATACATGCAGATTTCGACCTCACCCAATCGCTTCAGGGACTCTTGGCCCTGCGCATCATCACGGGAGTCTCCACATGATCCGCCTGCTCTACGGCCTCGATGGCCTCTTCAGCCGCATTCCCCAGTCCTTCATTGCCCTGCTCGGGCGGCTTGCGATCGGATTGGTGTTCTGGAATTCGGGCCGCACCAAGGTGCAGGGCTGGAACATCTTCGATGTCAGCGAGACGACGCTCTACCTCTTCCAGAACGACTACAAGGTGCCCCTGATTCCGCCCGAGGTGGCGGCGCTCATGGCGCAGGTTGCCGAAAACACGCTGCCGATCCTTCTCTTCATCGGGCTGGCCACGCGCTATGCCGCCGTCGGCCTGCTGGTGATGACACTGGTCATCGAGATCTTCGTCTATCCCGGGGCCTATGTGGTTCACGGCACCTGGGCCACGATCCTGCTGATGCTGATCAAGTGGGGGCCTGGGGTGTTTTCTGTCGATCACCTGCTCAGCCGGCGCTGATGCAATAACCGTCAACTCGCGGCGGGGGTCCTGACCAGGATCTCCGCCTCGATCCAACCCCGAAGGTAGTTCGCGGCCCTCAGGGCGGCGGTTTCGGGATCGTCGTAGGTGGCGAGCATTTCGCAGATGGTGGCAAAGTCGAGACCTTCGGCCACACAGCTGAGCGCCATGAATTCTTCTTCGCCCAGGATGCGGAAGCGAGAGCTGCCCGCCTGACGCCAGACGAGAATGTGCTGGGGCATGTCGAGCGGTTCCGCCGCCGGTGGCGTCTCGGCGCAACGGATGGCCGACCAGATGCTGGTGGCGTTGCTGCGGGCCTCGACCGTCATGCAGGCCGGGACGAGCGCAAAGCGGACGTTACCGAAGGCCGTGGGATCGATGGCCGCGAGATCCGCCAGTGTCGTCGGCACTGCTTCGGGGCCATCGAAGACATCATTCAAAGCCTGTTCCAGCATGGCAAGTTCACCCACTTCCGGATGTTGCAGGAATGCCTTCGACTGCCGCAGGAAGGCCGGCAGATGGCGCGAGAACCAGCGGGCATTGGGCGTGTCGGAGGGATGAGCCGCGGCATAGTCCCGCGCCATCCGGCTGAAGCGCGTCTCGCCCAGATAGATACGCAGCTTCTCGTAGTCGTTGCCGAGGAATTCGGTGAGCCGCAGCACATAGGCACGGCGATAGACATCCAGGCGGCTTGCCCGGCTGCCGTGCGGCGCCGGCGCAATCAGGTCTTCGGCGTCGCGGCCCTCGCCCAGAATGTCAGCCTGCAGCCTTGCCTGGAGGTCCGACAGGCTGCTCATGACACGCGCTCCAGCGGATGAAGCGCCAGAGCGGCAATGGCTCTTGCCGTGTCGAGCTCGGCCACCAATTCGGCAAGCGGCGGAATGTTGTCGTCGCGCTCGATCATGGTCGAGACGGTCCCGAAGCGCTCAAGAGCCTTGCCATAGAGTGTCCAGACCTCCTCGCAGACCGGCTGATCATGCGTGTCGATCAGGCAGGTCTCGCCCTCGCTGTGGCCCGCCAGATGGAACTGGACGACGCGGTCGACCGGAATGGATTCGATGAAGGCGCGTTGGTCGAAGTCATGATTCATGCCCGACACAAAGACATTGTTGACGTCGAGCAGGAGCAGGCAGTCCGCCCGTCGTGCCAGCTCGGCGACAAAATCCCATTCGCTTATTTCAGAGCATTCATATGTGATGTAGCTCGAGACGTTCTCGATGACGAGGCGGCGGCCGAGGTAATCCTGCACCCGCGCGATGCGGTCCGATACATGGGCCAGCGCCTCCTCCGTATAGGGCACCGGCAGGAGATCGTGAAGGTTCACGCCATGAACGCCGGTCCAGCAGAGATGGTCGGATATCCAGCGCGGCTCGATGCGGCGCGCAAGTTCCTTCAACTGTGCCAGATAATCCATATCGAGGTCCGCCGTCGACGCGATCGACAGCGACACGCCATGCATCACCAGCGGATAGCTCTCGGCGATGCGGTCAAGCATCCGCAGGGGCTGACCACCCGGCACCATGTAATTCTCGGAGATCACCTCGAACCAGTCCACATGCGGCGCGGTTTCCAGAATCTCGCGATAGTGCTGCGGCCGGAGGCCCAGCCCGAAACCGAGATATGGCAGAGTGTGGTGAGTCATCGGCGACTGGTGCACCGCGGGTCCGGTTCCCGCGGCGCGCCCTGTTCGATCAGCTCTCGACCTTGCCGCCCGCGGTCTCGCAGTCGGCCTTGGTCATGCTGAGGAAGCCCTGGCCCTTGCAGCCGTTCTGGCCCTTGCACGACGAGCTGGCGGTCTTGCACTCAGACTGGCCCTTGCAGGAGTTGACGCCGACGCAATGCACCTTGGCCTCGTCCGCCTGAACCGGAGCGATGGTGGCTCCGCTCACGGCAAACGAGAAGGCGGCGGCGGCGAGCAGGGCTCCCGACTTTCCGATATGCTTCATCTGATGTGTCTCCCTTGGTCGTTGGTTGGTTTGCGAACACCGTGTCCGCAAGAACGACCTTGTCGAAAGCCCTGATCACTCGCCAGTCACGAGCGCGTTTCGGCGCTCACAACCCGTTGAAGCGGCGTCATGCGGCCTGTGAACGGCCTGTTTGCAAATTTGCCGGCAAAGGGCTAGGCAGGCGTCGCAGTAAGCTAGTTGCGAGGACCCCACGATGAAATCACGCCTCCTGGCCGGTTGTGCCAGCCTCATGATCCTGATGTCCGCCCATGGTGCCGCCTGGGCCGATGCCTACAAGGATGGCATGCTGGCCTTCAAGAACGAGGACTACGGCACCGCGCTCACCCTGCTCATGCCCTTTGCCAAGCAGGGCGATGCCGAAGCAGCCTACCTCATCGGCGAGATGTACGGGCCGCGCAGCTGGGGTCAGAAGGGCGAGAACCGCAACGGTGTGGAGCAGGACAATGCCCAGGCCATTCTCTGGTGGGGTGAGGCCGCCAAGGCCGGGCTTGCCGAGGCGCAGCTCAAGCTGGGCTGGTGGCTGCTCAAGGGCAAGGACGTGGTCAAGCAGGATGAGGCTGCCGGCATGAACTGGCTTCTCATGGCGGCCAATCAGGGCGAGCCCCAGGCACAGTACGAAGTGGGGATCGGCTATTGGAAGGGCCGCGGCGTGAAGCCGGATCCGATCGCCGCCTACATGTGGCTGGAACTGGCGTCGACCGAGCCCGGCTTCGACAATGCGGTCGGCTATCTCGAGGAACTTGCCAAGACCATGACGCCCGAGCAGGTGACGCAGGCCAAGCAGATGGTTCAGGCCTTCGCGCCGAAGCGGTCGCAATAGGCCGGACGGTCGTCCCGTCACCCGCCCAGCGCGATGGTGATTGCCACGAGGACGACTCCGAGGATGACCATGGCGGCGGCCATGCCCATGGGCCAGAGCCCGGCCAGCCGTCCATAGGCGTGGCCGATCACGGCCAGCATTGCGATGGCAATGGCGTTCGACGTCCGCACGGCCGGGCCGATCTCGGTCATGACCATGAAGGGCACGACCACCGGCAGGGTCGAGGCGAAGACGAGGAGGAAGACGCCCAGCGCGCCGCGCCAGTCGTCGACCTTCAGCCGTGGCCGCGGCGGAAGATCTCTGAGATCTAAGGCGGCCTTCCGGATCCGGTCGAGATCCTCGCTGCGCAGGGCCTCAGCCGCCAGGGTGGGGAGATGATCCCTGATCACGGCATGGGCGGCCGCATCCGAGCGGGCAGCGCGGATCGCCGAAACGGCGCGATGGTTCCTCGCCCGTTCGCTGAGGGCTGCCATCAGATACATGATGGCATCGATGATGCCCCAGGCGACGTTGCAGCCCAGCGCGCCGATCAGCATTTTCCTGACTTCGACATGATCTGCAGTTGCCACGCTCAGCGAACCGGTGAAGGTCAGCACCATGATCAGTCCGAACAGGATTTCGGACAGGCGCTCGATCGGTTCGAGCACGCGCTTGCCCGTATCGCCTGGATTGGACATGACGGTTCACCGCGGCGGCATCAGGAACATCGTGAGTGCGAAGATGGAATAGACCATCAGCATCAGGACGCCCAGATACCATGCCGATCGGCCGCCGCCGGTGACCAATGCCGCGGTGAATGTGGCGATGAAGATCATGATGACCGCGCCGGGCCAGAACTGCAGCGACATGGGTTCGGGCCCCACGACATAGCTGAGCAGCACCAGCACGGGCGCCACAAACAATGCGATCTGGGTGGCGCTGCCGAAAGATATGCTGATGCTGAGGTCAAGCCGGTCCTGCCGCGCGGCCGCGAAGGCCGTCAGCATTTCCGCGGCGGCACCGACCAGGGCTACCACCACGAAGCCGACGAAGGCCGATGACAGGCCCAGCTTCGTCGAGGCGGCCTCCAGCGTGCCGACGAAGATCTCGCTGACCAGCGCCACGAAGACCGTGGTGATCCCGAGCACAATGAGCGCCAGCCGCAGCGGCCAGGCGTCTTCGGCCACCGCGCCATGGGCCACGCCACTGTACTGGGCCTTGTGGGTGTAGAGCGTGAAGTAGAGGCCAAGTGCATAGGTGACGATGAGCATGATGGCGATGCCGGTGCTGAGGGCCTGCGGCATCGCCTGCCCTTCGCCGGCGGTGATGGCCGAAGGCACCAGCAGTGCGAAGGCCGCCAGGAACAGCATGGCCACCTCGAGCCGCGTATTGCTGAGGCTGAAGCGCTGTTCGTGATACTTCAATCCGCCCAGGAAGAAGGCTGCGCCCGTCATGAACAGCATGTTGGTGACGATGGCGCCGACCAGCGATGCCTTGACGAGGAGATACTCGCCCGCCTTCAGGGCGGCAATGGCAATGATCAGTTCGGTCAGGTTTCCCAGAGTCGCGTTGAGCAGCCCGCCTACGGCATCGCCGGTACGGGCCGCAACCTGCTCCGTGGCGAGGCTCAGTATCATGGCGAGTGGAACAATGGCCAGAATCGACAACAGGAAGACCAGCGTCTGCGACTCGGCCAGCAGGTGCTCGCCCACCAGAACGACCGGCACAAAGACAAGAAGCCAGAGAAGGCGGTTCCCACGCAGGGTCATCATCAGTTGGCTCATCCATCCTCCGTGATCGAGTGATCCGTGGC
>JAPLOT010000235.1 GCA_026400595.1 Alphaproteobacteria bacterium
GCCCACCACTTCCACTCCACGCCGGAATGGAAGATGCCGAAGATCATGCTGCCGATCCACAGCAGCGCCAGCAGGTAGAGACCGGCGCGTTGCAGTGGAGCTGCGACGAGCAGCACCGCGGTCAGGGGAATGGCTGCGTAATAGGCCCAGCGCTGCATGAGGCAGAGTTCGCAGGGGAGATAGCCCGCAGCTTCGAAGATCCAGGCGCCCGCAATGGTGGCGATGGACACCACGAGGAGCAGCAGCAGGGCGTTGCGCGGCGAGAGCGAGGTCAGCATGCGGTGAGCGATCCGGTTCCGGCCAGGTACTTGAGGATGAAATACAGCGCGATCAAGGCAGCCGCCGCCAGCGCGGCGATGAGCCCGAGGCGGCGCTCGATGAAGTCGCGGATCGGCTCGCCGAAACGGCGTAGTGCCCAGGCCAGCGCGAAGAACCGGGCGCCGCGCGCGACCACGCAGGAAACGATGAAGAAGACGAGGCTGATCTGGGCCACGCCGGCCAGGATGGTGACCACCTTGATCGGCGGCAGGTGCGACAGGCCCGAGGTGACCAGCAACATCATCAGCGTGTCTTCGCCGGCACAGCTGCGCAGAGCCTCGAAACTGTCGAGCTTGCCGTAGAAGGCGAGCACCGGCTTGGCCACGGCCTCGTAGGCGAAGTAACCCAGAAGGTAGCCGGCAATGCCGCCCAGCGTCGAGGCGATGGTGGCGATCGCCGCATAGCGATAGGCCCGGGCCGGGCGGGCCAGGGCCATGGGCAGGAACAACACGTCGGCCGGCACGAGGAAGACCGAGCTTTCGATGAAGGCGATGACCGCCAGCCAGGCTTCGGCCGTCTTGCGGGCAGCGAGCGACAGGGTCCAGTCATAGAGCTTGCGCAGCATGCGGCCCCGGCTAGTCCAGCGGCGGACGCGCCGTCCGCAGCTTCTTGGTCATGCCGTGCTTGGCCTTGGAGTCGAGGCGGCGCTTGGCCGAGCTGCGGGTCGGCTTGGTGGCGATGCGGCGGCGCGGCCTGATGGCCGCCTTGCGCAGCAGGGCGACCAGCTTTGCGATGGCCGTTTCGCGGTTTCTTTCCTGCGAGCGATGTTCCTGGGCGGTGATCACCAGCACGCCGTCCTGGGTCAACTGCCGCCCCGCCAGTCCCCGCAGGCGGATTTTAAGATCCTCCGGCAGGAAGGCCTTGGCCACGTCGAAGCGAAGTTCGACCGCCGTCGACACCTTGTTGACGTTCTGACCGCCCGGACCCGAGGCGCGCATGAAGCTCAACGCGATGTCATCCGCGTCGATGGCGATGGAATCGGTGATCCGGATCATGCCAGCCTTGTCGCCCGATCCGGAGGCCCGCGCAAGTCCCCGCCCTTTCCGGTTGACGGCGTGGCGGGGGCCATTTATGCCCGCGGCCCGGAGCCTCTGTGGCGGAATGGTAGACGCGGCAGACTCAAAATCTGTTGCTCGCAAGGGCGTGGGGGTTCGAGTCCCTCCAGGGGCACCAAGCACTGAGCGCCATCATTCGGCGGCGCGCGCCGGGCGCCAGCAGAGACCGGCGCCCGACCCCGTCTTGTCCCGCTCAGTCCTTCTTGTTCATCGCGGCTTCCAGCTTGGCCCTTTCCGCGTCGCTGATGACCGGCCGGTCGAGCTTCACCGTCAGCTTGCTGAGCTTCGAGGTCAGCGGGAAGGGCGGCTGGTAGTCGGCATCGTTGACACCGGTCAGCGTGTCGGACCCGATGTCGAAGCTCTCGTCCCATTGCAGGATCATCGGCAGCGTCTTGGGCATCTGCTTTGTGTCGACAACGACACCGTCGACCTTCAGCGTGCCGGTGCCGGGCCGGCCGACACCGGAGAAGTCGTTGAAGGCCAGCGTGCCGGCCCCAAGCCCGTCATAGACGAAGTCGAACTCGATCACGTGCTTGCCGGGTGACAGTGCGTCCTTGCCCTCCCACTTCAGACGCTCGAGGTCGATCAGGTTCCAGAGCCAGACCGGCTTGCCGTTGAGAATGTAGAATCCATAACCGGCAAAGCGCCCGCCCGAGGTGAGGATCATGCCGTCGCCGCCGCTGGCCGGAACCTCGATCTCCGCCGTGACCGTGTAGGAGGTGTTGAGCAGGACCGGCGAATCGCCCTGCGGCAAGCCGACCATCGGATGGGTATAGACAAATTCCGAACGACCCGCCGTGAGGTTGGGGCGCGGCGCCACGATGCGCGCCGCCACCGAGGCGTCGAGCGGCAGCACGTTGTACTTCTGCGCCTCGGCGTAGAAGACCTTCTTCAACTCCTCGACCTTGTCCGGATTCTGCGCGGCGAGATCATTGGTCTGGGAATAGTCCTCGTTGAGATTGTAGAGTTCCCAGGTCACGTTGTTGAGCGGATCGGGATTGGCGGGACCAAAGGCTTCCCACGGCGCACGGATCACCTTGGTGCTGAGCAGCCAGCCCTCGTGATAGATCGCGTGGTCGCCGAACATCTCGAAATACTGCGTGGTGTGCCGCGTCGGCGCGTCAGCGTTCGCCGCATCGAAGGTATAGGCGAGGCTGGTGCCTTCGATGGGCGCCTGCTTGATGCCGTCGACGACTTCGGGCGCGGGTATTCCGCTCGCCTCGAGAATGGTCGGGACGATGTCGATCACATGGGCGAACTGGCTGCGGATGCCGCCAACGTCCTTGATGTGACCCGGCCAGGAAATCGCCATGCCCTGACGCACACCGCCAAGATGCGATGCGATCTGCTTGAACCAGCTGAAGGGCGTGTCGAAGGCCCAGGACCAGCCGGCCGACATGTGGTTGTAGGTCTGTTCCGTGCCCCAGACGTCGTACCACTTCATCTGCGTCTCGACCGGCATCATGTTGACGCCGTTGAAGAAGGCTACTTCGTTGGGCGTGCCCAGCGGTCCGCCTTCGGCGCTCGTGCCGTTGTCGCCGTTGATGTAGATGATCAGCGTATTGTCGAGCTTGCCCATGTCCTCGACGGCCTGGATGACCCGGCCGATCGAATCGTCGGTATAGGCCACGTAGGCCGCGAAGACCTCGGCCTGCTTGATGAAGAGCTTCTTTTCCGCATCGGTGGTCTGAGCCCAGGGCTTCAGGATGTCGCTGGGCCACGGACCCATCTGGGCATTCTGCGGAATGACGCCAAGCTTCTTCTGGTTGGCGAAGATGGTTTCGCGCAGCTTCTCCCAGCCGTCGTCGAAGAGATGCATGGCCTGGATCTTGTCGACCCATTCCTTGGTCGGGTGATGCGGCGCATGTACGCCGCCCGGCACGTAGTAGAGGAAGAAGGGCTTGTCGGGCTGGATCTGGTTGACCCGGTTCAGGTAGTCGATGGCGTCGTCAGCCATGCCGGTGATCAGGTTCCAGCCAGGCTTTCCATCGAAGGGATAGATCTGCGTCGTGTTGCGGAAGAGGTTGGGTTGCCACTGGTTGGCATCGCCACCGACGAAGCCATAGAAATACTCGAATCCCTGTCCGATGGGCCACTGGTCGAAGGGTCCGACCTGGCTGGCCTGGAAGGCCGGCACGTTGTGATCCTTGCCGAACCATGACGTGGCATAGCCATTGTCCTTGAGAATCCGTCCGATCGTCGCCTTGTTGCGGTCGATGATGCTGTTGTAGCCCGGATACCCGGTGGACTGCTCTGAGATGACGCCGAAGCCTGCCGAGTGATGGTTGCGGCCGGTGATCAGGGCCGCACGGGTGGGCGAGCAGAGGGCGGTCGAATGCATCTGCGTGTAGCGGAGGCCGCTGGCGGCGACGCGATCGAGTGCCGGTGTCGGAATGACGCCGCCGAAGGTGCTGGGAACGCCATAGCCGGAATCATCCGTCATGATCAGCAGGATGTTGGGCGCCCCCTTGGGCGGCACGATGCGCGGCGCCCACCACGGCGTGGAGGTGAGCGCATCGTCCTTGATCACGCCGCCGAATGGCGGGGTTGGTGCCGGCAGCTGCCTGCCATCAATGGTTGTGGTGGCGCTTGGTGAGCCCAGCTCGCCGGTCACTTCTTGCGCCTTCGCCGCCCCGACAAGGCCCGACACTGTGACAAGCATGACGACGATCAACCGACGGATGGACATGAATACCTCTCGCGCGAAACAGAGGTTTAACTTTACAATCGATCTCGACCTCGTGTTTGCTTTCTGACGACAGTCAGAGTGCAAGCCATCACACAGGATCCCGCCCAGCAACGTCTTGGCCCGCTTGCGGCCCTGCCCAGGCTCGTCGCGGAGCTTGGCGCCGATCCTGCTGCGTTCCTCGCGGGGACGGGGCTTGCACCCTCGGACCTGCGGCCCGATCTCTTTGTGAGTCTACCACTCTTCGACCTGCTCCTGGAGCGTGCCGCAGAGGTGACCGGCAGGTCCGATATCGGGCTTCAACTTGGAATACGGCAATCCTTCCGCGCGCTGGGTCCGATCGGACGGCTGATGAGCCATGCACCGACACTCGGGGACGCACTGACCGACTTCGTGACCTTCCAGATTGCCAATTCCCGCGCCGCCGCCGCCTATCTGCATCGCATGGGCGACGACGTGGCATTTGGCGTCGGCATCTACGATCGGGAGTTCCGCTCGTCCCTGCACGCCTATGACCTTTCGATAGCGGTGGGCTGCAAGCTTGTCCGTGAACTGACAAATGGACAGGTGGAACCGACCGAAATTCTGCTGATGAGACGCGAACCTGCCGATCCGGCCTTCTACCGGTCACTGGCGCATGGTCCGATCCGCTTCAACCAGGCGCAGTGCTGCCTCATCCTGCCGGCGCGCAGCCTCGATCACCGGCTGACCACCGGAGATCCCGTTGCGCGCGCCCAGCTTCTCAAGGAACTCACAGCTCGCCTCTCGCATGTGCCGTGGGGGATGGCCGGACAGGTGCGGCACGCCCTGCGTGCCGCGCTGATGCAGGGTAACGACTCGCTCTCGGCCATTGCCCGGACAATCGGTATTCATCCGCGCACGCTGGAACGCCATCTGAGCCAGGAGGGAACCAGGTTCGAAGCCATCAAGGACGATGTCCGCTTCACAACCGCAAAGGAACTCCTGGCGCTCACCACTCTGCCGATCGGCGAGGTCGGCGCTCTTCTCTCCTATGGTTCGCACAGCAGTTTCGTTCATGCCTTCCGCCGCTGGGCGGAGGTAACGCCAACACAATGGCGCCGCAACAGCCTGGCGAAGCATGAGCCGAAGTGACGGAAGGCGCGCGAGAACCGAACCACATCGCGCCACACTGGCGGGCATCGCAGCCCATGCCGCCAGCCTGCGGGACACCCACAGGATCTCTTGCGGCACCTTGCCCATGCCCGCATCGAGCTTGCATCGCTTTGAGATCCGGCGTCCCATTGTCCCGGAGGTGTTGATCCCGGCGCCAGCCTGTGTTTTACCGGACCCCATGACGAAGAGTGTCGCAGCGTGACCAGTTTCCGCATCCTCATCATCCTGCTGGCCCTGCTCACCGGCACGGCGAGCGCGAGCGCCAAGGCTGCAGCCGCAGGCCCCAGCCTTGTCTTCGATCCGGGCACTGGCGAAGTCCTCTCGCAGGACCGCGCCGGCGAACCGTGGTATCCTGCTTCGCTCACCAAGCTGATGACGGCCTACATCGTCTTCGACCGGCTCAAGTCAGGCAAGATGACGCTGGAACAGAAGCTGCCGGTCTCGCAGGTCGCCAGCGCGCAGCCGCCCAGCAAGATCGGCATGAAGCCGGGCAGCAGCATCAGCACAAACCTGGCGCTGCAGTCGCTCCTGATCTATTCGGCCAATGACATGGCCTATGTGCTGGCCGAGGGCGCTGCAGGGTCGGTCGATGCCTTCGTGCGCGAGATGAACGCCACGGCCGAGAAGCTGGGCATGACAGGCACGCGTTTCGCCAATCCCAACGGCCTCTTCGATCCGCGCCAGATCACCACCGCGCGCGACATCGCGATCCTGGCGACCGCGCTTCTCAAGACCTATCCCGAACGGGCCCATTACTTTTCGCAGGATGCCGTCGCCATCGGCAAGCGCCGCCTGCCCAACCGCAATTCGCTGCTGCGCCAGATGAAGGCGGCCGACGGCATGAAGACCGGCTTCGTCTGCAATTCCGGATTCAACCTGGTGGCCACGGCCACCATCGATGGCCGCAAGCTCGGTGCGGTGATCTTCGGTGCAAGCAGCGGAAAGCATCGTGCCGATCTTGCCGAGATGCTGCTGGTCGATGCCTTCGGGCGCAGCGATCCGCCGCAACGCCAGCCGCTGTCGGGCATCGCCAACATGGCGTTGGGCGGAATCGTGCCGGCCGACCTGACCACCACGATCTGCCGCCAGAAGGCGCCGGTGCAGCTGGTCAGCTCGAAGGAACTGCAGGGCTGGGGCATTTCCTTTGGCACCTATGACACAGCCGTGAAGGCCGACATGGCCTTGCGCGGCCGCCTGCTCAGCGCTTCGGCTGCCGGACTGTCAGGACCGGCCGGGGTCATCCGCATGCCCGGCAAGGCCGGGTTTGCCGCCGTGGTCTGGAAGCTCGCCGAGCCCCAGAGCCTCACAGCCTGCGCGAGCTATCGCCAGGAGCAATCGCCCTGCGATGTGCTCACGCCCGAGACCTTCGCGCAGATCGCAGCCCTGACGCCCGAACCGCCGCCAAAGCCCAAGCCGCAGACCGTGCAGGGTTCGGATTCCGGCAAGACGAAGAACAAGAAGAAGAACACCAAGAAGAAGCCCTGACGAATCATGATCAACAGGGCGGGACTTGGAATCGCCTGCGCGCTCGCGGCAGCTGCGCTTTACGGCTTCGTGCCCAACATGGTGCGGGCCGGATTCGAGAATGGCGTGCCGCCGGTCGAGAGCACGTTTTTCCGCACCGCCACGGTCGGCATCGTCTTCGCCATCATTGCGGTGCTGCGCGGCGAAGCCCTGCACCTGCCCCGTCCCGCGCTGGGAAGCTTCGCGGTGCAGTGCGTGGCAACCCTGGTCATCTCGGTTGGCTATCTTGCCTCCGTGCAGTTCATTCCAGTTGGTCTCGCGGTCATCATCTTCTTTTCGTTTCCGGTGCTTATCATGCTGGCGGCCCCCCTGATCGAGGGTCATTCGCCGGGGCCGGCGCGCATCGGCATCGCCGTCTTCGCCTTCGCCGGGCTTGGCGTCGCAGTGGGGCCGAGCTTCAACGACCTGGACATCCGCGGGATCCTGCTGGCGTCCGCCGCCGCGGTGGCCTGCGTGTTGCAGTTCTTTTCCGGACGCTCCATCTCCACCTACATGACGCCGACGGTCTTCGGCAGCCTGGTTCACCTTACCATCCTGCCGGCGGCCTTTCTGGTTGCGCTCTATGCCGGCGACGGGGTCATCCGGATCTTCCCGGGCGGCACAGCATCGGGTCCGGGACTCGCCTTCATGGCGGGCGTTGGCGCCATCTATGTTGTGGCCTATATGGTTCACATGCTGTCGCTGCGTTTCGCGCCGGCCTCGACGGTGGCGCCCTATTACAACCTCGAGCCGGTGATGACCACGCTGGTTGCCGCAGTGCTGCTCGGGGAGCGGCTCAACATGAACCAGTATCTGGGCGGCGGCATGGTGCTGACCGCCCTGATTGCCTCCAGCCTGATCGGACTCCGCAGGGCCGCACGACCATGAGCAATGCACCCATCCCCGTCGCCATCCTGACCGGCTTTCTCGGCGTCGGAAAGACGACCCTGCTGAACCAGTTGCTGAAGGATCCCTTCCTGGCCAATGCCGCCGTCATCATCAACGAGTTCGGCGACACCGGCATCGATCATCTGCTGGTCGAACGCGCCGACGAGAATGTCGTCGAGATGGCCTCCGGCTGCCTGTGCTGCACCATCCGCGGCGATCTGATCGATACGATCCACGATCTCCTGGCGCGGCGCAGCCGCGGCGAGATCAAGGCCTTCGACCGCATCGTCATCGAGACGACGGGACTCGCCGATCCGGCGCCTGTCCTGCATGCGGTGATGAGCGAGCCGGGCCTGCTGGCCGCCTGCCGCCTCGAGGGCGTGATCACGGTGGTGGATGCCTTCAACGGGATGGCGACGCTGGACGCCCATCCGGAAGCGGTGAAGCAGGTGGCGGTAGCCGACCGCATCGTGCTGACCAAGGTCGATCTGCTCTCGGGCCGCGAGGGCGAGGACATGCTCTTCGCCATCATCGCGCGTTTGCGGAAGCTCAATCCGGCCGCGCGGCTGCTGACCACCCATCGCAACGAGGCGACCGCCGAGCGGCTCTTCACCATGGGCCTCTTCGATCCTTCGAAGAAGACGCCGGACGTGCGCAACTGGCTGGCCGCCGAAGCCTATGCCACGGGCGAGAAACGCAACCGCCGCCGCCACGATCATGATCACCATCATCATGACCATCACCACGACGTGTCGCGCCACGACGCGCACATCCGCTCCTTCAGCTTCAGCGAGAACCGCGCCATCAGCGCGCAGGGTCTGGAACTGTTCCTCGAACTCCTGAAGTCCTATCACGGAGCGAACATGCTGCGCATGAAGGGGATCGTGAAGCTGGCCGACGATCCGAATCGCCCGGTGGTCCTGCATGGCGTGCAGCACGTATTCCATCCGCCGGTCCGGCTTTCCGCCTGGCCGGACGGAGATGAGCGGACGCGCCTGGTGTTCATCGTCAAGGACATCGAGAAGCCGATGATCGAGGACCTGTTCCGGGCCTTCACCGATCAGATCACCGGCGGGGCCGACGCCTTCACCGACAAGACACTCTCGCTCAACAGGTAACGGGGACAGACATGGCGCTGAAGCTCTACGGACTGACCAAGTGCTCGACCTGCCAGAAGGCGGTCGACTGGCTCAAGGAACACAAGATCCCGCACAGTTTTTCCGATGTGAAGGACAATCCAATCACCAGGGAACAGGTCGCGGCCTGGTCGAAGGCGCTGGGCGGCTGGGAGAAGATGATCAACAAGGCCGGCTATACCTGGCGCGGCCTGCCGCCGGCCGAGACCGCTAACCTCACCGAGGCCAAAGCCGTGGCGCTGGCCGTCAAGAATCCCTCGCTGATCCGCCGGCCGCTGATCGAACACAAGGACGGCAGCGTGACGGTGGGCTTCTCGAAGAAGATCCAGGAACTTCTTGGATGACGACGAGGGAGGTCTGCGCCTAGCCGCGCACCAGGGGCCTCGTCATGCAGGTCGGGCCGCCTTCGCCCTTGCGGCAGATGTCATAGCCCTTGATGACTTCCACTTTGACTCCGGCGGCCCGGAGGCGGCGTTCGGTCTCAGGATTGCCCTCCACCATCATGGCGTGACGCGGTCCCAGCGCCAGCACGTTGCAGCCCATCGAATCGAACTCCTCGGGCGGCACCTCCACGAAGCGGATGCCGCGCGATTCGAGGAACTCGATCTGGCGGGCCGCCATCAGCGGCGGATAGGCTACGGCAAGGTCGTGGTCGAGCGGCGACAGCGTGCTCATCAGATGGAAGACATCCGAGCGCCCCTTGTAGTGCGGCATGTCGAACCACAGGATTTCCACATCCTCGCCGGCCAGCTCGCCCAGCTGCCGCACGCCCTCGAGATTGGTGCGATAGCCGATGCCGGCCAAAAGCGTATAGCGGTCGATCCAGATGAGGTCGCCGCCTTCCACCTTGCCCTCGCCGGTGATCTCGCCGGCGATGGGAAAGCCCATGGCCGCGAGCGCCGCACCATTCACCTCCGACTCCCTGCGCCGTTGCGGCTTTCCCATTCGGGGCTTCACGAGGCCGCGCGGGGTGACGATCAGGGCATCGTGGGTATAGATCGAATCCAGCGTCAGCCCGTCGCCCGCCGGGAGTTTGATGATCTCCGCACCTGCTGCCGAGAGGATCTCCTCGACGGCCCTGTACTCCGTGCGCGCATTCGCAAGGTCGGGGCGCGCGTGGTAGTTCAGGTCCTTCCATTCCGCATCGATCCTGGCATCGCTGGCGAAGGCGGTGTCGACATCGCGGATCGCCACTGTCCTGAGCTGCCCCCAGTTGTTGAAGCTGCCGAAATCGAAACTCATCTGCGCCTGATCCTGAAAATGAAGGCCTCCGCGTCCCGGACCTGATCGAGCAGCGTATGGCCCTGTTCGTTGCAAAAGTGAGGCATGTCTATGGCCGACATGGGGTCCGTGGCAATGACCTTCAGCACATGACCCGACGGCAGCGACTCGAGCCGCTTGCGTGCCTTCAGCACCGGCAGCGGGCAGAGCAGTCCGGAAAGATCGATCACGGAATCGGAATGATTTTCACGCATGGTCTGGCTAACATGATCCCCTCGTCCGGGAGTTACACCATTGTCCGAGCTTCTGTCCAAGGCACCCTTCACCGGCCGGGCCGCACGGCTTCTGGCCAGCCCCGATCGAAAGTCCGGCCTGGAAAAGGCCGAGCGCGAGGCGCTGGTCCTGCGCTTCTCCGGCATCGAGGGCGACTGTCACGGCGGACTCATCCGGAAATCCGACAGCCGCATGGTGAAGCAGTACAAGCGCGGAACCACGGTGAGGAATACGCGCCAGCTGTCCATCCTCTCGACGGAGGAGCTGGCCGAGATCGCCCGCAGCATGGGTATCCCGGATGTCAGGGCGGAATGGGTCGGCGCCAATCTGGTCACCGCGGGCATCCCCGATCTGACACTCCTGCCGCCGTCGACGCGGCTGCAGTTCCCGAGCGGCGCCATGATCGTCGTCGACATCGAGAACCTGCCCTGCCGCTATCCGGCCGCCATCATCGAGAAGCAGCATCCCGAGCAGGCAATGGGCTTC
>JAPLOT010000457.1 GCA_026400595.1 Alphaproteobacteria bacterium
GCGCCAAGGCCGGCAAGAAGCCCCCGCCTTTCGTGCCGACGCCGGGCGCCGGAGCCGCCGAGGCGCTGTTCTCGCTGGCCACCTCGATGACCGACGAACAGAGCATCGACGTCGCCTTGCTCTATACCCAGCTGGCGCTGTCCTTCAACGCCGACCGCGCGGTGACGCTGACGCTGCTGGGCGATATCCTGGGCGACATGAAGCTCGACGAGAAGGCGATCGCCGCCTATTCCGAGATCCCCGCGTCCTCGCCGCTCTGGACCAACGCCGAAATGGAGATCGGCGTCAGCCTTCATCGCCTCGAAAGGAAAGACGAGGCGCAGGCCAAGCTGAAGGAAATCATCGCGCGCGAGCCCGACAATTACGATGCCATGGTCACGCTGGGCAATCTCTATCGCAGCAACGAAGACTATGCCAACGCCGCCAAGGTCTATGACCAGGCCATCGCGCTTCTGACCGAGGAGACCACCACGCCCGGCCACTGGCGCATCTATTATTTCAACGGCATCGCGCATGAGCGGCTGAAGCAATGGGACATCGCCGAACGGAACTTCCGCAAGGCGCTGGAACTTTCGCCCGAGGAGCCGATGGTTCTGAACTATCTCGGCTACTCGCTGATCGAAAAGAAGCTCAATCTCCAGGAAGCGATGGAGATGGTGAAGAAGGCGGTGGAGCTGCGTCCCAACGATGGCTACATCATCGACAGCCTGGGATGGGCCTACTATCAGCTGGGAGACTACGAGCAGGCCGTGATTCACATCGAGCGGGCGGTGGAACTGCTGCCGGCCGATCCCATCATCGCCGAACATCTGGGGGATGCCTATTGGCGCGTCGGCCGCAAGCTCGAAGCCAAGTTCCAGTGGCAGCATGCGCGCGACAACAAGCCGGAACCGGTTGATCTCACGCGCATCGAAGGCAAGCTCAAGGACGGGTTGCCGGACGAGCCGCCGGTCACGCCGGCGCAGAACGCCACCGACGCCAACGAGGGCTGACCCTGCCGCGCAGGGGAAGGGGCCGCCGATGAGCTTCGAGGCCCCGCGGCGTGACGGTGCCCGGCGCGGCCATCCATCTCACCAAGGCGCTGCCGGTCGCCTCCGGCATCGGCGGCGGCTCGGCCAACGCGGCGGCAACCCTCCGTGGACTGATGAAAATCGCGGGACTCCCGACCGATGATGCGGACCTCCGGCGCGCCGCGCTGAGCCTGGGCGCCGACGTGCCGGTCTGCCTCTTTGGCCGGGCCTGCCGGATGCAGGGCGTGGGCGAGCGCATCGCGGCGCTGGAGGCTTTTCGCGGACTGACGGCGCTGCTGGTCAACCCCGGCGTGGCGGTGTCGACTCCGGCGGTGTTCGGACGGCTTGGCCTCAAGGCGGGCGAGAGCTTCGGCGCGCCCATTGCGGAGGCCGGAGACATCAGGGGATGGCGCAATGACCTGGCGCCGGCGGCAATCGCCCTGGCGCCGGTCATCGGCGAGGCGATCGCCTGGCTATCGGCGCAGCCGGGGGTCACCCATGCGGCCATGTCGGGCTCGGGTGCGACCTGCTACGCGCTGCTCGCTGATGGCGCCGAAACGCCCGTGCCGCCACCGGGCTGGTGGCTGATGCGGACCCGGCTTGGCTGACAGACCGCCTGGCTGGCGCAAGGCGGCCCTCATCCGGCGCCGCGCGCCACCTTCTCCCGCAAGCGGGAGAAGGGTCGTCTCCATCTTTCTGCCGCAGGCGGGAGAAGGGTCGTCTCCATCTTTCTGCCGCAAGCGGGAGAAGGGTCGTCTCCATCTTTCTGCCGCAAGCGGGAGAAGGGTCGTCTCCATCTTTCTGCCGCAAGCGGGAGAAGGGTCGTCTCCATC
>JAPLOT010000117.1 GCA_026400595.1 Alphaproteobacteria bacterium
CAAGTCGCGCATCGCGGCCCTGGCCGGCGCCGGCGTGACCGAGATGCTCGTGCTGGGCGGCGGCGCGCCGCAGCCGATCGGCAGCTACGATGCTGCCCTCCAGTTGCTTGAGACCGGGGTGTTTCAGGCCAATGGCATCACGCGCATCGGCCTCGCCGGACATCCGGAAGGCAATCCCGACATCACCAGGATCCATGGCGAGGCGGTGCTGCTCAAGGCGTTGAAGGAAAAACAGGCCTATCTCAAGGCCAGCGGCATCGACGGCTTCATCGCCACCCAGTTCCTCTTCGAGGCCGCACCGGTGGCCGCGTGGGCCCGGACGCTCCGGGCCGAAGGTATCGACCTTCCCATCCATGTCGGCGTGCCAGGCCCCGCCACCATCAAGACGCTGGTGAAATATGCTACCATGTGCGGCGTGGGCAATTCGGCGCGCTTCATCCGCAAGCAGGCGATGAACATCACCAAGCTGCTGACCGTCAATACGCCCGATGACTTCGTGCAGGACCTGGCGGAACTCCACGCGAGCCGTCCCGAGTTGGGCATCGCCGGCCCCCATCTCTATCCCTTCGGCGGCTTCGACAAGCTCTTCGACTGGCTGGCCAGCAAGCAGGGCTGACCGGTTCCTCCGGTGAACCGCGGGTGAACGGCCCGTCCCGATTCCATTCAGACTGACTCCACTAGCTTTGTGCCTATCGATTGGACACTGGCAAAGAAGGAGTTCATCCATGACCCGCATTCGCTTCCTCGGCCTCGCCGCCTCTGCCGCAGCCATGCTTCTTGGAGCCGGGGCCGCCGCCGCTGGCCCATCGCCGGTTTTCGATCACATCACACTGACGCCGACCGGCATTCCGCCCGTGATCATTGTCGAATCCCAGGATGGAAAGAAATGGAGCAAGATCCGGCCGCAGAAGCTGCTGCTGTCAGGCAAGGTGGATGTTGCGATGGACAAGGGGCGCCTGTCGGGCTACTCGCTGGCCCACAGCGGCGTGAAGCTGATCGACAAGAGCGTCCCCAATCAGCCGAAGTCCATCAAGACCGAAATTTCATTCCAGTCGCATACCAACAACCTTGCGATCGCTTCGATCACAGCTGTGGCCACGTGCAACGGGAAACTGGCGAGCGGCAAGGGTATTCACCAGGATCATCTGGTGGGGATCACCAGCGATGTCACGCTGATCGGCAGGGCCCGGGATGATGGGTTGTCGGAAATCAAGCGTGAGGGCTACGGCAGCTTCCCGATCACGGTGAAATGCCTCGGCGTGCCGGAAGCCGGACCGCAGGCAGGCGCCGATGATCTTGCCGGGGCCTTCGCGGTGAAGTCGGCCGCGCTCGGCATTCACAAGCCGCAGTCCAATGCCTGCCCAACGACCGCCAGCATCAACGCACGTTTCGAGACCAACATGAAGGGCAAGGTGACCTTCATCTATCGCCGCGCCGGCGGCGGAAAGTCCAACCCGATCACGGTGAACGCCAAGAAGATGCCGAATGGCAAGTTCATGGCCGTGCACAATCAGGACGTGAAGATCGACAAGGCCACCGACACCAAATACATGGTCGAGGTGGTGGGCAAGGGCATCATCTCGGATTGGCAGTCGCTCAAGGTGCCATGCAAGATCCAGACGGGCGGCAATGGCGGGTTGGCGCCGACGCCGGAGGTTCCGATGAAGGCGCTCTCGGCGCAGATCGGCATCAAGGGCCCCAAGACCAAGCTGTGCCCGGCGACAGCGACCCTGATGGCCTGGATCAAGACCAACAAGCCCGGCAAGATCGGCTTCCGACTTATGCGCAAGGACGGTCCGGTGGGACCGATGATCTTCGCCACCGCCGTGAAGTCGGGCAATGGCTACATGGCGACCTATACGCGCAAGATCGAGATCGCCGGACCGGTCAGCCAGTCCTACGCGATCGTCGTGCCGGGGTCGGGCGGTGTTGCAAGCAACTTCGCACCGCTGAAGGCAAGCTGCAGCATCAAGCAGCCGGGCGAATTGAAGAAGGGTTCGTAAGGAGTCTTCCTTCCGAGGCTGCCAACGATAGCGATCATCCCTTCCCGTGGCGCCGCGGGGAGGGATGATGCCAATTTGCCCTTTCTGTCATCCTGGCATGCGCCGGAATGACGGTAGACGGAACGCGAAGTCCGTCGCTTCAGGCGAGGAGCAGCTGGCGTGTTCTCAGGCCGATGCAGAT
>JAPLOT010000217.1 GCA_026400595.1 Alphaproteobacteria bacterium
CGTGGCGAGGCTAAGAATTTTCCTGGGAGGAAACAGATTGGACAAGCGGGCTCCAGCAAAGGGCAAGACGCGCGGCAAGGAAAAGGGCCTGCCGTTCCAGGACCCTCATGCCTCGCCCTCGCGCCGCGCCAATCTGCTCGAAGAAGCCATCGGCCGCGAGGTGAAGGGCTTCCGCGAGAAGCTGGGCCTCACCATCGCCGAACTGGCCAAGGCGGCGGACATGTCGGCCGGCATGCTTTCCAAGATCGAGAACGGCGCCACCTCGCCGTCGCTTGCCTCGCTGCAGGCATTGGGCAAGGCGCTGCAAGTGCCTGTCACCGCGCTGTTCCGTGGCTTCGAGGAAATCCGCGACGCCACCTTCGTGAAGGCGGGCCAGGGCCTCACCATCGAACGGCGCGGCACGCGGGCGGGTCACCAGTATCAACTGCTGGGCCACAGCACGCACGGTCCGGTGATGGTCGAGCCCTATCTCATCACGCTCACCCAGCAGTCCGACGTCTTCCCCACCTTCCAGCACGCGGGGTTCGAGTTTCTCTATATGCTGGAGGGTAATGTGGTGTACCGGCACGGCGACAAGACCTATGACATGCATCCCGGCGATGCCCTGTTCTTCGATGCCGACGCGCCGCACGGGCCGGAAGACCTGCGCCAGCTGCCGGCGCGTTACCTGGCCGTGATCTCCTACCGCCGCGAGGAATGAGCCGTCTGCAGGTGCCGCCCGCGTTTACCTCGGTGAATTATTGTTTCCCAACAGTTGATTTCGCCCGAGCTTGCCGCTAGCCTCTCCAGCATCATTCACGGAGGGCGCTTCACACATGTGCGGCATCGTCGGACTCTACCTGAAAAATCCCAAGCTGCAGTCCAAGCTGGGCGCGATGTTCAAGCCCATGATCATCGAGATGACCAATCGCGGACCCGATTCCGCCGGCGTCGCCATCTACCGCAATCCGGTGAAGAAGGCCGAGGTCAAGTTCTCGCTGGCGCATGACGATCCCGCCTACAACTGGAAGGCCGTCGATACGGGGCTGGAGAAGGCGCTGAAGTGCGACGCCAAGATCAAGGTGATCGGCAATCACTGCATCCTGGTGACCACGGCCAAGGAGGACAAGGTGGTGCAGTGGCTGAAGAAGACCCATCCACAGGTGCGCGTGGTGGGCTCCGGCCACACCATCGAGATCTTCAAGGAAACCGGCCTGCCCGAGAACGTCTACCAGAAGTTCGATCTCTCCAAGGCCTCCGGCACGCACATCATCGGCCATACGCGCATGGCCACCGAAAGCGCGGTGACCACGGCGGGGTCGCATCCCTTCGCCACCGGTGCGGATCTCTGCCTCGTGCACAACGGGTCGCTGTCGAACCACAACCGCCTGCGCGAGAACCTGAAGCGCGAGGGCATGGAATTCCAGACCGAGAACGACACCGAAGTGGCTGCCGCCTACATGACATGGAAGCTCCGCAACGGCGCCACGCTGAAGCAGGCCTTGGAAGACGGCCTCAAGGATCTCGACGGCTTCTACACCTTTCTCGTCGGTACCGCCGACGGCTTCGCGGTGGTGCGCGATCCCATCGCCTGCAAGCATGCGGTGATGGCCGAGACCGACGACTGGGTGGCCATGGCGACGGAGTATCGCGCCATTGCCCATCTGCCGGGTGCCGACGATGCGAAGATCTGGGAACCGGAACCGACAACCATCTACACTTGGGGCGGACACGCATGAACGAGCTCGATCTCAAGGCGCTGGGCGTCACCGGCATCAACCAGCGTCTCTACAAGGTTCCCAAGGACTCGAACGAGCGGCACTGGGTCATCACCAATCCGATGGGACAGCATGCCATCGCCTGCGGCCTCGACGGGCCGCTGCAGGTGGATATCAAGGGGCATGTCGGATTCTACTGCGGCGGCATGAACAAGGAAGCCGAGATCATCATCCATGGCCACGCCGGTGTCGGTGTGGCCGAGAACATGATGTCCGGCGTGGTGTGGATCAAGGGCAATGCCTCGGAGTCGGCCGGCGCCACCGGCAATGGCGGGCTGCTCGTGATCGACGGCGATGCCTCCTCGCGCTGCGGCATCTCGATGAAGGGCATCGACATCGTGGTGGGCGGCTCGGTCGGTCACATGTCGGCCTTCATGGCGCAGCGCGGCAACCTCGTGGTCTGCGGCGATGCCGGCGATGCGCTGGGCGACTCGATCTACGAGGCGCGTCTCTACGTGAAGGGCAAGGTGGCGGGACTGGGAGCCGACTGCATCGAGAAGGAGATGAAATCCGAGCATCTTGAAGATCTGGCACGGCTTCTCGAACGCGCCAAGCGCAAGGACAAGCCGAGCGATTTCCGCCGCTACGGATCGGCGCGCAAGCTCTACAACTTCAACGTCGACCACGCCGACGCGTATTGAGGCTTACCGATGGACACCAACATTCCCCGCACCGTTCCGCGCAAGTCGGCCACCTTCGACGACTACACCCTCTCCGAGATCCGCCGCGCGGCGACCACCGGGATCTATGACATCCGCGGCGCCGGCGCCAAACGCAAGCTGCCGCATTTCGACGACCTGCTCTTTCTCGGCGCCTCGATCTCGCGCTATCCGCTGGAAGGCTACCGCGAGAAGTGCGGCACCGACGTGGTGCTCGGCACGCGCTTCGCCAAGAAGCCGATCGAACTCAGGATTCCCATCACCATCGCGGGCATGAGCTTCGGCTCGCTCTCGGCCCAGGCCAAGGAAGCGCTGGGCCGCGGTGCCTCGATGGCAGGCACCTCCACCACCACCGGCGACGGCGGCATGACGCCCGAGGAACGCGGACAGTCCAAGCATCTCGTCTACCAGTATCTCCCGTCGCGCTACGGCATGAACCCGGACGACCTGCGCAAGGCCGATGCCATCGAAGTCGTGGTCGGCCAGGGCGCCAAGCCCGGCGGCGGCGGCATGCTGCTGGGCCAGAAGATTTCCGACCGCGTGGCGCAGATGCGCTGTCTCCCCAAGGGCATCGACCAGCGCTCGGCCTGCCGCCATCCCGACTGGACGGGGCCGGACGATCTCGAGATCAAGATCCACGAACTGCGCGAGATCACCTCGTGGGAAAAGCCGATCTACGTGAAGGTCGGCGGCACGCGGCCCTATTACGACGTGGCACTGGCGGTGAAGTCGGGCGCCGATGTCGTGGTGCTTGACGGCATGCAGGGCGGCACGGCCGCCACGCAGGAGGTGTTCATCGAGCATGTCGGCATTCCCACACTCGCCTGCATCCGGCCCGCGGTGAAGGCTTTGCAGGATCTCGGAATGCATCGCAAGGTGCAGCTCATCATCTCGGGCGGCATCCGCAACGGCGCTGATGTGGCCAAGGCCATGGCGCTGGGTGCCGACGCGGTGGCGATCGGCACGGCGGCCCTCGTGGCGCTGGGCGACAACGATCCGCACCTGGAAGAGGAATACCGCGCGCTGGGCACTACGGCAGGCGCCTATGACGACTGGCACGAGGGCCGCGATCCGGCCGGCATCACCACGCAGGATCCCGATCTCGCCAAGCGGCTCGATCCCGTGAAGGCGGGACGGCGGCTGTCGAACTACCTGAAGGTCATGACGCTCGAGGCCCAGACCGTGGCCCGGGCCTGCGGCAAGAGCCATCTGCACAATCTCGAACCCGAGGATCTCTGCGCGCTCACCGTCGAGGCCGCCGCCATGGCCGGCGTGCCGCTGGCGGGAACCGACTGGATTCCCGGCCGCGGCGGATATTAAGATCGCGGCACGGGGGAGGCACGATCATGGAGCTTGGGGTCCTGGGACTTTTCGCGGCGGCGCTCTTCGTCAATGCGGGATCGCCGGGCCCGAGCATTGCGGCCCTCGTGGCGCGCGTCATCAGCCGCGGGTTAGGCAGCGTGCTGCCGTTCCTGCTCGCCATGTGGATCGGCGAGGCGCTGTGGCTGGTCGCGGCCGTGCTTGGCCTCGGCTTCGTTGCGGAGAAATTCTATCTCGTCTTCTCGGTCATCAAATATGCCGGCGTCGCCTACCTGCTCTACTTGGCCTATCGCATGTGGACGGCTCCGGTCGAAATCGAGACCGGTACCCTGCCGTCCTCCGACAGTGCGCTTCGCCTGTTTCTCACCGGCATGGCGCTGACGCTCGGCAATCCCAAGATCATGGTCTTCTATCTGGCGCTTCTGCCCTCCATCATCGATCTCGGGTCCGTCTCGACGCTCGGTCTTCTCGAGCTCGTCGCGGTGGCGGTGGCCGTCATGGCGACCGTCGATCTCGCCTGGGCCTTCGGCGCGTCTTGGGCCAGGCGCTGGTTGACCAGCCGCCGCGCCGTGCGGATCGCCAATCGCAGTGCCGCCGCCGCCATGGGCGGTGCGGCTGCCGTCATCGCAACACGATAACCACAACATCGACAGGGAAGTGAAACACACCATGAGCGACCTGGCCAAATATGCGAAGGACAACAAGGTCAAGTTCTTCCTCTTCAATTTCACCGATCTCTTCGGCGTGCAGCGTGCCAAGCTGGTGCCGGCGGAAGCGGTGGGCAAGATGCAGAAGGCGGGCGCGGGCTTTGCGGGCTTCGCCACCTGGCTGGACCAGACTCCGGCACATCCCGACATTCTCGTGATGCCGGACCCGAACTCGGTGATCCAGTTGCCCTGGCGGCCCGAGGTGGCCTGGGTGGCGGGCGAGCCCTGGATGAACGGCGAGCCGCTGGCCCAGAGCCCGCGCGTGGTGCTGCGCAAGATGGCCGAGAAGCATGCGGCGAAGAACATGAAGCTCATGGCCGGCGTCGAGCCCGAGTTCCATCTCATCAATGCCGACGGCACCGCGGTGTCGGATCCGCGCGACACGCAGGAGAAGCCCTGCTACGACCAGGCTGCCATCATGCGGCGCCTCGATGTCATCGGCGAGATCTGCTCGACCATGACGCAGCTGGGCTGGGGGCCCTATCAAAACGACCACGAGGATGCGAACGGCCAGTTCGAGATCAACTGGAACTTCAACGACGCGCTGACCACCGCAGACCAGCTCGCCTTCTTCAAGTTCATGGTCAAGTCGATCGCCGAGAAGCACGGGCTGCGCGCCACCTTCATGCCCAAGCCCTTCATCAATCTCACCGGCAACGGCTGCCACGTGCATCTTTCTGTGTGGGACAAGAGCGGCAAGACCAATCTCTTCCACGACGCCAAGGGCGAGCTCGGCCTGTCACCGCTGGCATACAATTTTCTGGGCGGCCTGATGCATCACGCCGCCGCCATGGCGGCCATCACCAATCCGACGGTCAACAGCTACAAGCGCATCAACGCGCCGCGCACCATTTCGGGCGCCACATGGTCGCCGTCCTCCATCACCTTCGGCGGCAACAACCGCACCCACATGGTGCGCATCCCCGACGAGGGCCGCGCCGAATACCGCCTACCGGACAATGCCGCCAATCCCTATCTTCTGCTGGCCGCCATCCTGGCCGCCGGCATGCACGGGGTGGAGGAGAAGATGGACCCCGGCAAGCGCCTTGACATCGACATGTATGCCGAGGGCCACACCGTGAAGGACGCCAGGAAGCTGCCGCTCAACCTGCTGGATGCGCTGCGCAACTTCGAGGCTGACAGCTATCTCCGCCAGGCGCTGGGCAAGGACGCCGCGGACGGCTACCTCAAGCTCAAGCACAATGAGTGGAACCAGTACTGCCGCCACCTGACCCAGTGGGAGCGCGACACCACGCTCGACTGCTGAGGCTCGCCGCCGGCAAGTGAGGAGAATGCGTCCTCCGGGACGCAGGCAGGCCTTGCCCGCGGCAAATTGGTCTAGTATTGGTTCAATTGGTCTGAAATTGGTTGTGGCATGAAATACTCCGTCTTCTCGCTCCTGAAGAACGCCGCGTCCGGCCACAAGAACTGGACGCCGGCCTGGCGCGAGCCCGATCCCAAGCCGGAATACGACATCGTCATCGTGGGCGGCGGCGGGCATGGCCTGTCCACCGCCTATTACCTCGCCAAGGAGCATGGCCTCACCAATGTGGCCGTGCTGGAAAAGGGCTGGCTGGGCTCGGGCAACATCGGGCGCAACACCACCATCATCCGTTCCAACTATCTGCTTCCAGGTAACAACCCCTTCTACGAATGGTCGATGAAGCTGTGGGAAGGCCTGGAGCAGGACTTCAACTTCAACGCCATGGTCTCGCAGCGCGGCGTCCTGAACCTCTGTCACACCGATCCACAGCGCGACGCCTTTGCGCGGCGCGGCAATGCCATGCGCATCGACGGCGTGGATGCCGAGCTGCTCGACCGCGAGGCGGTGCGCGAGATGTATCCCTTCTTCGACTATGACAATGCGCGCTTTCCCATCAAGGGCGGCCTCTTGCAGCGGCGCGGTGGCACGGTACGCCACGATGCGGTGGCCTGGGGCTATGCGCGCGGCGCCGACAGCCGTGGCGTCGACATCATCCAGCGCTGCGAGGTGACGGGCATCCGCACCGCGAAGGGCAAGGTGGTGGGTGTCGACACCAACCGCGGCTTCATCAAGTGCAAGAAGCTGGGCTTGGCCGCCGCCGGCAATTCCTCCGAGGTGGCCGCCATGGCCGGCATGAAGCTGCCGATCGAAAGCCATGTGCTGCAGGCCTTCGTCTCGGAAGGGCTCAAGCCCTACATCGACGGCGTTGTCACCTTCGGCGCCGGCCACTTCTATGTTTCGCAGTCCGACAAGGGCGGCCTCGTCTTCGGCGGCGATATCGACGGCTACAATTCCTATGCACGGCGCGGCAACCTGCCGATGGTCGAGCATGTGATCGAGGCAGGCGTCGCCATGATCCCGAGCCTCGCCCGGGTGCGCGTGCTGCGCTCCTGGGGCGGCATCATGGACATGTCCATGGACGGCTCGCCGATCATCGACAAGACCCATATCGAAGGTCTCTATCTCAACGCTGGCTGGTGCTATGGCGGCTTCAAGGCCACGCCCGCCTCGGGCTGGTGCTTTGCCCATACCATCGCCAGGAACGAACCCCATTCGCTCAACGCCGCCTATCGTCTCGACCGCTTCCGCCGCGGTTACATGCTCGACGAAAAGGGTCAGGGCGCCACGCCGAACCTGCACTGAGGTCCACCGCGCATGCTCATTCCCTGTCCCCATTGCGGCATCCGGCCGGTCGAGGAATTCACCTTCCTCGGCGATGCCAGGCCGGTGCGCCCGGCCTCGAACGATCCGGCGACGATGGACCAGTGGTTCGACTACGTCTATCTGCGCGACAACCCGAAGGGCCGCTTCGACGAGTATGTGCATCACTCCGGCGGCTGCCGCGCATGGCTGGTGGTGACGCGCGACACCGAGACCCATGAGGTCTTTGGCGCCGTGACGGCGCGGGACTGGGCCGGCAAGCGGAAGGGCAGGCGCGCATGACCTCCTTCCGTCTTGACAAGGGCGGCCTGATCGACCGCACCACCAGGCTGAACTTCAGCTTCGACGGCAAGCCCTTCGCGGGCCACGCGGGCGACACGCTGGCCTCGGCGCTGATCGCCAGTGGCGTGCATCTCATGGGCCGCTCCTTCAAGTATCACCGCCCGCGCGGCGCGGTGACGGCGGGTGCGGCCGAACCCAATGCGCTTGTCGAACTTCGCGAAGGCGGCCGCCAGGAGGCCAACACGCGGGCCACCGTGATCGAGCTCTACGACGGGCTCACGGCCAAGAGCCAGAACCGCTGGCCCTCGCTCAATTTCGACGTGGGCGCGGTCAATTCGCTGGCCTCGTCGATCTTCGTCGCCGGCTTCTACTACAAGACCTTCATGTGGCCGAAGCGCTTCTGGGAGAAGATCTACGAGCCGCTGATCCGCCGCGCGGCAGGACTGGGCCACGCGTCCAAGGAACCCGACCCGGACAAGTACGAGAAGGCCTACGCGCATTGCGACCTCTTGGTGATCGGCTCCGGTCCCACGGGGCTGATGGCGGCGCTGACGGCGGCGCGTGCGGGCGCCCGCGTGATCCTCGCCGACGAGGGTGCGGCGCTGGGCGGCTCGCTCCTTTTCGAACGGGAAGAGATCGGCGGCGTTTCGGGCCTCGACTGGGCCCAGGGTGCGTTCGCCGAGCTTGCATCCTTGTCCAATGTGACACTGATGCCGCGCACCACCGTCTTCGGCTGGTACGACGACAACATCTTCGGCGCGGTGGAGCGCGTGAACGATCACGTGGCTGCGCCTTCGCCCTACGAGCCGCGCCAGCGCTACTGGCGCATCATCGCGAAGAAGGCGGTGCTTGCGGCGGGTGCCGAGGAGCGTCCCGTCGCCATGGGCGGCAACGACATTCCCGGCGTCATGCTGGCCTCGGCCATGCGCAACTATGCCAACCGCTACGCGGCCGCCGCTGGAAAATCGGTTGTGGTCTTCACCGCCAATGATTCCGGCTACCGCACGGCACGCGACCTCAAGGCGCATGGCGTGCATGTCGAAGTCATCATCGACGCGCGGCCCGAGTCCAAGGCGGAAGCCGCGGGCGTGCCGGTGCTGCGCGGGCGGCTCATCGCCGACGTGAAGGGCCGCAAAGGCGTCACCGGCGTCCAGCTCACCGACCACACGCAGATCGCCTGCGACGCCGTCGCCATGTCGGGCGGCTGGTCGCCCATCGTCAATCTCGCCTGCCATCGAGGTGCAAGGCCGCGGTGGGATGAGTCCATCCTTGGCTTCGTGCCACCCGACGTGGGACCTGCCTTCGTCGTCGCGGGCTCGGCCGCGGGGAGCATGCTGCTCTCCCAATGCCTCGCCGATGGTGCGCGGGCCGGAACGCTGAAAGGAAAGGCGCCGGCCGTTCCGAAATGCCGCGACGAGGCCTATGCCGCGGCCCCGCTGTGGTGGGTGAAGGAGTCGCAGGGCAAGGCCTTCATCGATTACCAGAACGATGCCACCGCCAAGGACCTGCCGCTGGCCGCGCGCGAGGGCTATCGCGACATCGAGCTGGCCAAGCGCTATACCACCACCGGCATGGCCACCGACCAGGGCAAGCTCGGCAACATCAATGCCATCGCCATCCTGGCCGAAGCCACGGGCCGCAGCATGGATGAGGTGAGCACCACCACCTTCCGTCCCTACTACACGCCGGTCGCCTTCGGCGCGCTTGCAGGTCCGTTCCACGGCCATCACTTCCAGCCGGTGCGCAAGACGCCGCTGCACGACTGGGCCCACGAGCTGGGCGCCGTCTTCGTCGAGACCGGATTGTGGATGCGCTCCTCGTGGTTCCCGCGCGACGGCGAGGACTGGCTGGCCGCCGCGTCGCGCGAGGTGCTTGCGACCCGCAATGGCGTCGGCCTCTGCGATGTCTCGACGCTCGGCAAAATCGACGTGCAGGGAAAGGACGCCGGCGCGTTTCTCGACAAGCTCTATTGCAATACCTTCTCGACGCTGGGCAGGGAAAGGACGCCGGCGCGTTTCTCGACAAGCTCTATTGCAATACCTTCTCGACGCTGGCGGTGGGCAAGGCGCGCTACGGGCTCATGCTGCGCGAGGACGGCATCGTCTATGACGACGGAACCACCTCGCGCCTGGCCGAGGATCATTACGTGATGACGACGACCACGGCCAATGCCGCGAAGGTGATGGCGCAGATGGAATTCGCGCATCAGGCGCTGTGGCCCGATCTCGACGTCACCTATGTCTCGGTGACGGAACAATGGGCGCAGATGGCGGTGGCGGGTCCGAAGTCGCGCGCCACGCTGCAGAAGATCGTGGACGGTCTCGGCATGACCGACGAGACCGTGCCCTACATGGCGGCAAAGGAGATTACCGTGCTGGGCGGAATTCCGGCACGGCTCTTCCGCATCTCGTTCTCGGGCGAACATGCCTATGAGCTGGCCGTGCCGGCCGACTACGGCAACATGGTTGCCCGCGCCCTGATGCAGGCGGGCGCGGAATTCGGCATCACGCCTTACGGCGTGGAGGCGCTGTCGATCATGCGCGTCGAGAAGGGCCATGTGGCGGGCGGCGAGCTCAACGGCACCACGACGGCCGGTGACCTCGGCCTCGGCAAGATGATGTCGACAAAGAAAGATTACATCGGCCGCATGATGGCTCAGCGCGAAGGCCTTCTCGATCCGGCCCGGCAATGCGTGGTCGGCATCCGGCCCGTCGAGAAGGCTGACCGTATCCGCGCCGGCTCGCATGTGCTGAAGCGCGAGGACCGGCCCTCGATGACGAACGACCAGGGCTATCTCACCTCGGTTGCCTGGTCGCCCATGCTCGACATGTGGATCGCGCTGGCGCTTGTGAGCAACGGCCGCGCCCGCCACGGCGAGATCGTGCGCATCTGGGACGGGCTGCGCGGCACAGAGACGCTGGGCGAGATCTGCGATCCCATGCATTACGACAGGGAGAACAAGCGACTCCATGCCTAGGACTCCCGTGAAAGCCAAACCCGCCGCGGAACCTGTCTTCCCGCGCGTCTCGCCCCTCGCCGATGTGGCGCTGCAGGGGCGTTTCGGCGCCGACCGAGGGGCGCCGGGCGTGGAGTTTCGCGTCCGCCATCCCTTGAGCATCCTTACCGTCATCGCGCGCAAGGGACAGTCGGCGGCCGTCGCCGATGCGCTCGCCTCGCTCAAGGGGACGACGGTGCAATGGGCCGGGCCGGACCAGTATTTCGTCCTGGCCGAAGGCCGTGGCGAAGGCGCCCTCTATCGCGAGGCGAAGGCGATGCTCGACGACAAGGCCTCGGTGTCGGAGCAGAGCCATGGCCGCGTGGTCATCCGCGTGGCTGGCGCGAAGGCGCGCAATGTTCTCGCCAAGGGGACCCCGGTCGATCTCCACCCCGATGCCTTTCCGGTGGGCATGTCGGCCATGACCCAGATGGCGCATGTGGGTGTTCACCTGACCCGCGTGGCCGAAGATGCCTACGATCTCTCGGTCTTCCGCGGCTTTGCGGAAAGCTTGTGGGAATGGATCACCGAACAGGCCGAGGAATTTGGCTATCAGGTGAAGTAGCCCGCTCGTTTCTCAGGCCGTCAGCAACGGAAACTCGGGCGCGTCCATCACGGCGCCATGCGCCAGTCTCACGCCGCGAAACGGCGGCGAGGTGACCACACCCTCGCGGCGTGCGAAGCGGACATTGTCGCCGATGAGGCGGAGCGAGAAGGCGCGGCGCTGGTCCACCTTCGAGGTGTTGGCGGGCGCGCCGTGCAATGTCATGTAGTTGAAGGCGACCGCATCGCCCGGCTCAAGCGCCCAGCCGAGGATGCGGTACCGGTCGCGGTTTCCATTGATGTCGGGCACCGGCTCGAGCCCGTCATTCTCGTTGAGCGGCTGCTGGTTGAAGCGCTCGGGGCGGAAATACCTGCCCCAGCGGTGCGAGCCGGCCACGAATTCGAGAGTCCTTTCGCGCGGTACGCTGTCGAGCGGAATCCACAATGACACAGTGTCGGTGCCGTCCACGCAGTAGTAGGGCTGATCCTGGTGCCAGGGTGTCGGCACATCCGCGCCCGGTTCCTTCACCAGCACATGCTCGTGGAAGAGCCGCACGGTTCTGCTGCCCATGAGGGCCTTGCCGATGGACGCAGCATCGGAATTGAAGATGAAGTCGCGGTACTCGGGGATGCGGTCCCAGTTGCAATAGTCGCCGACGAAACGGCCCGCGCCGTCCTTGCCCTGGTAGATCTTCACGTCGGCGGATGGCGCGGCGAGGTTGCGGGCAACGCCGGCCTGCAACGTCTGAACCCAGCCGGTGAAAACTCCGCGAAGGACACAGGCCCCATCGGAACGGAAGGATTCGATGGTATCCGGAGAGACGTT
This sequence comes from Alphaproteobacteria bacterium, assembly GCA_026400595.1. GTDB lineage: Bacteria > Pseudomonadota > Alphaproteobacteria > Rhizobiales > Aestuariivirgaceae > Aestuariivirga. The sequence goes on from JAPLOT010000217.1 coordinate 11,734, forward strand.
TGCGGCCATTGCGGTCCATACCTTGTTTTCGCGGAGTCTGC